>NZ_CP079737.1:2103040-2403474 GCF_019916025.1 Paraclostridium bifermentans
CATTAATTATAGGTTTTACATAATTATTTATATAAGCAACAGTTGCTAATGAGACAAATACATCTATATTAGCTATTATTTTTGCAACTGATTGAATTCTATCTATATTTTGATATATGTTATTTCTTATATTTACAAAAATCTCATATTCTAAATTTTTAATTTTATCTTCTGCATTTAAAATTTTATCTTCTATTTCTTTTAATTCACTAGTTATATATCTTTCCGCATTACTTAATGTTTGCTTTCTTATATATGTTTCATCTATATTTGCATTAGCTAAATTTGCTTTTGTTATTTCTATATAATATCCAAATACTTTGTTAAATCCTACTTTTAAAGATTTAACTCCTGTTTTTTCTTTTTCTCTATTTTCTATTTCCTTTATCATAAAGGCACCATTTTTAGATATATCTCTCAAAGAATTTAGTTCATCATTAAATTCAGATTTAATTATATTTCCATCCTTTATTGTTATTGATGGATCTTCAAGTATCGCACTATCTATTAAATCATATATATCATTTAAATCATCCATATCTGAAATGTATTTTTTAAGAATATTTGCATCTGATAAATTTATAATTTTTTTAAGTTGTGGTAATTTTTCTATAGAATTTTTTAAATGTATCATTTCTTTAGGTGTAACTTTTTCAAATGCAATTTTTCCACAAATTCTTTCTATATCGTATACATTTTTCAGAGTTTCAATTAGGTCTTCCCTTAACATAAAGTCATCTTTTAGCTCTTCAATA
This sequence comes from Paraclostridium bifermentans, assembly GCF_019916025.1. Lineage (NCBI taxonomy): Bacteria > Bacillati > Bacillota > Clostridia > Peptostreptococcales > Peptostreptococcaceae > Paraclostridium > Paraclostridium bifermentans. Next base: position 2,103,796 of record NZ_CP079737.1, read on the forward strand.
ACATTAAGTCTTTTTTCAATTCGTAGTTTATTTACTAGTGGCTCTTCTACATATTTTCTAAGCATTCTTCCACCCATGGCAGTAGATGTTTTGTCTAAAACATGAAGAAGTGATCCTTTTTTTGCATTTCCTCTTATAGTAGATGTTAATTCTAAGTTACTTCTTGTAAACATATCTAAAACCATATACTCTTGTGAGTTATATATATTTATATTATTTATATTAGAAGTTATTTGTTTTTGGGTATTGTAAATATAATTTAATATAATGCATAAACTAGATGATATAAGTCCTAACTCATCTAATTTTAAATTTTTTAAATACTCCTTGGAAAAATATTTATTTAATATATTTTCATCTAAATAACTTTCATCAAAATTTTCATTTATATATATATTGCTTAAAGTTGCTATATTTCTTATTTTTTCAACAGTAGCTAAATCATTTGCAATTATTTCAGTAGGATGAATCTTAGCTATTTCTTCTACTAGTTTTTCTTCACCTAAATATGTTGCGTTAACTTCTCCTGTACTTATATCTGTATATGAAATACCTATTTTATCACCATTAGTGTACATAGCTAATAGGTAATTATTTTTCTTATTTTCTAATAGGGCACCCTCAAGAACTGTCCCTGGAGTTATTACTCTTACTACATCTCTCTTTACTATTCCTTTTGAAGCATTTACATCTTCAACTTGTTCACATATTGCGACTTTATATCCGTTTTCAACTAATTTTGATATATAATTTTGAGAAGAGTGAAATGGTATCCCACACATAGGAGCTCTTTCATCCATACCACACTCTCTTCCTGTAAGTGCTATTTCTAAAGTTTTTGAAGCTACTATTGCATCTTCGAAAAACATTTCATAAAAATCCCCAAGCCTAAAAAACATTATGCAGTCATTATATCTATTTTTAACTTCAAAGTATTGTCTCATCATAGGAGTTAATTTACTTCTATCTATATTCATACTCTTTGCCTCCTTTACATTCTACATATTATATCATATTTAAGTGTTTATACTTATATCTATATTTATATCTTTTTAATTTTTAAATTGGCTATATAATATATCACCATTTATAAATATTTGTCATATAATCTATTATAGTAAATTTTAATATAGGTATTAAATAAATTTCAACTTTATTTTATCTTTTAATTTACTATATAAAATAATTATAAGAGAGGTAATATTTATGGGTTTATGGTGTAAATCAAATAAAAAATGCGGATTTAAAAAACCTAATAAATGTAAAAAATATTACTATAATTGCAATAACTCTTCATGCGGTAACAACAATAATTCAAATATAACTCCTTGCAGTGGTAAAAAACCTGTAAGTTCTACAAACCATTATAAAAGTTATACATGCTTAGATGGAAAAGATTACTTTGTTGTAAATGAAAACTTCTATGATAATTACTATGAAAAATGTAACCACTACTATATAACTGATTGCAATCATATAACTGATCATTACTATGAATATAATGTATATCATTATGATACAAAGGATACTCACGATGAAAAATATGTTTGCAAAGATGTAGATAAGATAGATCCAAATAATAATTGTGTAGAAAAAAATAATGGTTGTTCAGAAAAAGAAAATTGTGATTGCCACTGTGGATGTAACTGCGATTATTGTAAAAAGCATAGAGAAAACAGCAGTTGCTAGTTAAATAAAAATACTATTTCCCCTAGTATTTTTGTTTCTAGGGGAGATAATTTTTTAACTCTTATATATTATTTTTATAAAACAAACAAACCTATTCAAATGAATAGGTTTGTTTGCTTTTATTCTTTATTCCCATTTATAAGCATAAAAAATGTTGTTGCATTTTTGCTAGTACTAAACTCATCAGTATCTTTATATTTATCAATAAATTCATTTGTTATTCCTACGAAATCAATATCTCCATTTTCATATAAATTTACATCAGCTGATCCCTCTTTTACAATTTTTGTATTTACAGACTCTAATTTAACAGTATTTTTATCCCAGTAATTTTGATTTTTAGTCATTATATAAACATCATCTAATTTCCATTTAGTTAAAGTAAATGGCCCATTATATAATGTAGATTCTTTAGTTGTTCCATACTTATCCCCTTGATTTGCTACAAATTTTTCATTTTGTGGGAAAAATACTGGAAATGCCATTAGTCTATCAAAATAGCTAACAGGTCTATTAAGTTTTATTTCTAATGTATAATCATCTAATGCTTTAATGCCTACTCCTTCAGCTTCTTTAGTTTTTCCTGTATTATAATCTTGAGCTCCAATAATATCATACATTATAAATCCATATTGAGAAGCAGTTTCTGGATTTAAGGTTCTCTTAAAAGCATATTCAAAATCATTAGCAGTTACTTTATCTCCGTTACTCCACTTAGAATCTTCTCTTAAATTAAAAGTCCAAGTTTTTTTATCTTCTGATGATTCCCAGCTCTTAGCAATACCTTCAACTACCTTTCCATCATTATCTACCCTTACAAGTCCTTCCATAACATTATTTGCAGCACTAAATGATAACGAATCTGTAGATCTACTCATATCTAAAGAAGGTATATCTGAAGTACTTGTTAAATTTAATTCATTTCTTCCTTCTGCACTTGCCCACTTATAAGCATATTTTGCTCCGTATGGAATTATAGTTATTCCATCTACATAAGGTTTTTGTATATAAGCACTACTACTTTGGAAAAGAGGCATTATAAATGCGTCACTCAGTAAAAGTTCTTCTGCTTTAGCATATTTTTTCCAACTATCGTTAATATTTGCTGAAGTTTTTCCTTCTTCTATTAAATAATTATAGCCTTTACTATCATATCCACTATTTACTCCAAATTTTCCAGTAGTAGTAAACGTCTCTAAAAATGTTAATGGATCTGGATAATCAGCAACCCAAGAGCTATAAACTAAATCATAATCTCCTTGTGCTTCTAATTGTTGCTTTTGCTTAAATGGAACTTGCTTTATCTCTACTGTCATTCCACCTAGATTTTTTTGTAATTGACTTTGAAAAAATTCTCCTACTCTCTTACTACTTTCTGCATCTGATGTCAAAACTTCTATTGTAACTTTATCAAAACCCAAATCCTTCTTTGCTTTTTCCCAGTGACTTTGGGCTTCTTTTAAATCATATCCACTTCCCATATTACCAGCAATCTCTCTATAGTCTTTACCTTCATCATTTATGGCTAACCCCTCTGGTGTATAATAATTTATCGGATTTGATCCATTATTCAAAATAACACTAGTTATTTCGCTTTTGTCAACTGCCATAGATATTGCAAGTCTTGCATCTTTATTTTTCAATAATTTACTAGAATTTATAACTTTATCTTTTTCTTGGCTACTACATCCTACTAAGATCGATGAAGTCATTAATGTAATTAGTGTCATTGTCGATACATATTTTTTTAATATCATGTATATCCCCTCCATTTTAATATATTTTATTAATAAATAAGCTATTAGTTACATAATTTTAATCACCATTTTCTTTCAATATAATCCATCTTTAAATTAAAATAAAAAAGAAAGTGAATAGTTTTGCCTATCACTTTCTTTTTTATTTTAATTAATTTTTAGAATAAACTATATTTCCATCTATTATGGTATATAAAGTTTCTGTAAACACTTCCATAGGGTTACCTGTAAATATAGCTATATCTGCATCTTTTCCAGCTTCAAGAGTTCCTAATCTATCATCAACTCCACAAATTTTTGCTGCATTTATAGTTATAGTTTTAAGTCCTTCATATATTCCTAATCCTTTTTTAGCTGCAAACCCTGCACAAATTGGCAAATATTGAATAGGTATTACTGGATGATCTGTTGTTATTGCAACTTGAACACCATCTTCATTTAGCTTTCCAGCTGTTTCAAAAGTTCTATTTTTAAGCTCTACTTTACTTCTACTAGTTAGACTAGGTCCAACAATCGCACTAAAACCGGAATTTTTTATGTATTCTGTAATAAGATGTCCTTCTGTACAATGATCTAATGTCATATCTAAGTCAAACTCTTTGGCAATCCTAATGGCCGTAAGTATATCATCGGCTCTGTGAGCATGAGCTTTTAGAGGTATTTTTTTATTTAAAACGTCTATAAAGCATTCTTGTTTTAAATCAATATCAAAATGTTCACCTTTCTGTTTAGCTATTTCTTTCTTGTTTTTGTAATTCAAAGCATTAGTTAATGCTTCTCTTAAAATTGCAGCTGTAGCCATTCTTGTAGATGGAGATATATTTTTAGATGAATATACTCTTTTCGGATTTTCTCCAAATGCAACTTTCATAGCTGCCTCTTCTTTTACAACCATATCATCTATACATGATCCACTCGTCTTTATAAATGTAAATTTGCCCCCGCATACATTAGCACTTCCTTGGCCTGTCATAACAGAGGTTATTCCTCCTTCTATAGCATCCTTAAATGCCTCATCTAAAGGATTTATTGCATCTATAGCTCTTAAGTGGGCTGTTAATGGTGTTGTTGCTTCATTTATATCATCACCTTCAAATCTTATCCCTTCTTCACTTAACCCTATATGGCAATGAGATTCTATAATTCCAGGCATCACCCATCCACCTTGAGCATCTATAACTTCCATAATATCTAATTCATTTATATATTTATCAACATTTATTATCTTTCCATCATCTATAAGTACACATCCATTGTCATAATTTACTCCGGTCATAGTTATAATCTTTCCATTTTTTATTAAAATCATTGAATCCTCCAAGTTATAGTTTTAGTTTTATATACAATCACATTTAATTTCGAAAAAAGATTTTGGATGTGAACATACGGGACATATTTCTAATGCTTTTTTCCCGTTATGAATATGCCCACAGTTCATACATCTCCATGTAACCTCTTCTTCTTTTTTAAATACACTATTATCATCTAAGTTCTTTATAAGTTCTAAATATCTTTCTTCATGCTGTTTTTCAATTTTTCCAACAGACTTAAAAAGATATGATATATCATCAAACCCTTCTTCTTGAGCTTCTTTTGCAAATCTATAATACATATCTGTCCATTCGGAATTCTCTCCTTCAGCTGATTCAATTAAGTTATTTTTAGTAGAATGTATTCCATTATTTATTAATTTAAACCAAATTTTCGCATGTGCCATCTCATTATTTGCTGTTTCTTCAAAGTATTGAGCTATTTTATTATATCCTTCTTTTTTTGCTTGGCTTGCATAGTAATTATATTTAGCTGTAGCTTGAGACTCTCCAGCAAATGCTATCATTAAATTTTCAACAGTTTTGCTATCTTTTAAATCCATAATTATCCTCCTTAATATTAAGTGGTGCTTATTATCTTTAATATTAAGATTTCTATGATATTATTACTAAAAAAGAAAACCTTTTTCCATCTGTATGATATAATTTATGTAATATTAATTTTAAGGTGGTAATTTATATGAAAAATCCAATTGTTACTATGAAAATAAAGGGCGGAAAATCTGTAAAAATAGAACTTTTTCCAGATGAAGCTCCTGAATCTGTAAAAAACTTTATAAGTCTTATCAATAAGGGATTTTATAATAATACAGCATTTTGGAGAGTAGAAAATGATAAATTAATTCAAGGTGGTTGTCCTGAAAATAATGGTACAGGAGTTTTAGGATACAGTATAAAAAGCGAATGTTTATCTAATGGAGTCGATAATAACTTAAAATTCACTAGAGGAACTCTTGGTTATGGCCGATTTGAACATAATACAGAAAGTTGCCATTTTTTTATAGTTACTCAAGACACGCCTCAGCTTGATGAAAATTTTGCTTCCTTTGGACGAGTTGTATATGGAATGGATGAAGTTGATAGAATAAGTAAAGTTGAAACTGAATTAGAGATTTTCTTACATAGAGCTATCGAAAAAGTATACATTGAAAGTATGACTGTAGAAACATTTGGAATTGAATACGATGAGCCAAATAAACTTCCAGGTTTATCTAAGGAAGAAACTTTATCAAAATGGAATTCTACGATGGAAGAACGTAAAAAAACAGGCTATAAAGTGGTATAAAAATAAGTAGCATTAGCTACTTATTTTTTATTTAATACTATATCTTTATTTTTATAAGCTTTATAGCAATTTAAAAATTCTCTAGTATTAAATATGTACTTACCACTTATTTGAGTATAATAAGCTCCTGTAGAGTCGTATATATCTTTTATTTTTTGCGTTAAATTTTTGTTGTAGTATCTTAGTTCTTTAAACTCTTTTTTTAACCTGTCAGCTGTTAGCCATAATTTATTACAATTGATATCTGCAAGTCTTATGTTTTCAAATGACATATTATTTTTTTGACCATCTACATATAATTCTGCTAATATTTCCTGTAAGTTCTCATTTGTCAAATCATGATTAAGTTTTATGTATGTTATTGCACCCATTCCATCTCTACCTTTTTCATTTAATTTTTCTTGGTTTATAAGTGCATTTAATGGTTGTCTTTTTATGTATACATAATTTAAATCATCTAGTATATACTCTCCTCTTATATATTTAGCTGGTTTGTATATAACTAAAATAGGGCTATATTCTCCTCCTATTTCTTCGCCATTTAAATCTGTGATTTCACTTAAATCTAGCGTATTATATTCTTTAGATATAGATCCATATCTTGACCTTTTTATAAGACTGTACATTCTAGAGTTTTTAGTTTTGTATAAGATATTATCTATATATGATTTATCTAAAACTTCATTTTCATTTTGAGAATTGTTTATATAGTTTAATTTTGCAGTTTCTTTTAATTCATATATATCATCTATACTTATATCAAAATATGCTGCCAAGGCTTTAAATTTTTCTTCCAAATTATTTATATCTGTATCAATATATTTTTGAAAATCTTCTATCTTTTCTTCTGATTTTATATTTAATAATAAAGTTCCTATTGAATGAATACTTACGCAACTTTCTTTTTCAAATAACAATTTAATAATATTATTTTTAAGTTTTTCTATATTTTGTGATATCCTTATAAAATCATTTATATCACAAATATCCATTTCGTCATTATGTATAATATCTTTAGGTATCTCTATATAGTTATCTTCATCTTTTAAACATATCTTTAAATTTTTTTCCATTATTATATTTTCTATTGATTTCGTACTACTACCTTCTGTCATCTTATTTCTCCTTACTATATATTGTCCTAAATATTATTATACATAAAATTCTTAGTTAGTCACATTTTTTTAATTGTTTATTCATTCTCTATTTCTTTTAAAAATGCTTTCACAATGTGTGGATCAAATTGCTTTCCAGAACATTTTATCAACTCTTTTTTTGCTCTATCCTTATTTATTTTATTTTTATATGTCCTATCATTAGTCATAGCATCATATGCGTCTACAACACATATAATTCTAGCTAAAAAAGGAATCTCTTCTCCCTTTAATCCTAATGGGTACCCTTTTCCATCATATCTTTCATGGTGTGTTAATATTCCTTTTGCTATATGTTCTATATCAGGATTTAACATAGCAATTCTATAGCCTTTTCCCGTATGAGTTTTCATAATTTCAAATTCTTCACTATTTAGCAAACCTGGTTTTGATAATATTTCATCAGGTATACCTATTTTACCTATATCATGTAATGTTGCTAATAAAATTAATTTATTTAAATTATCATTTGACAGCTTTAATCTTTTACCTAATCTTTTTGCATATTTAATTACACGATCAGTGTGTTCTTCTGTTTGAGGATGCTTTTGAGCTAGAGTTTCTTGTAATGATCCTATAATAAAACTTTTTATACTCTTACCATGTAATAATTTTTCCCTGTAAGTTTTATCCTCAGCTTCTGTCAAAACTTTGTCAATTTCTTTTTCAATAGTATTTTTAGTAGATGTTCCTAGTGCTATACTTAACGGTATTATACTATCTGACTTCTCTTTACAATTCTTTTTTATTTCATTACATATAAGTTCTGACTCTTTCGCTGTTGTATTCGGAAGTATTATGCAAATTTCATCTCCTCCCCATCTAAAAATAAAATCCTTTTTTCTGCATGAAGACTTAATTACGCTTGCTATATCTCTAAGTAGCTTATCTCCTTGTAAATGTCCTAAAGTATCATTTACAACCTTTAATCCGTTTACATCTCCCATTATAAGACTAAGTGGTAAGTATTTTTCTGAGTTCAGCTTTCTTATTTTTTCATCAAAGTAAGCTCTATTATAAAGTCCTGTCAATTTATCCATATAACTCATTTTTTTTAATTTATTTTCTAGTATAACATTTTCCGTAATATCTCTAGCAACGCCTACTATACTAGAAATATCCCCATTTTTATCAAATATAGGAACTTTTCTACTTTCCATATATTTAATATTCTTATCATCAGTTTTAATTTTAATTTTGCTGCACTCTTTACTTTTACTTTCTTTAACTTGTCTGTCAAACTTAATTATTTCATCTATCATAGATAACTGGTTTTTTGAATCAACTTCATTTTCATATGTTTCCTCAACCTCTTTATCACTTTTTCCTATGATTTCTTTTTTATCTTTTTTGTAATACTCTTTAGCAAAAGCCATATTGCAATGTAAATATGTACCTTCTATGTCTTTATGAAATATACAATCAGGAATTGTATCAATTATAGTTTGTAATAGTTCTTTTTGCTTTATTATTTCCTCTTCATACTTTTTCCTATTAGTTTGATTTTGTAGTATCCCTAAAAACAGTTCTATTTTATTATTTATTTTTATTGGAGCAATATAGCATTCTAAAAAAATATCGTCTAAATACCCGCTAAACAATTTAGGTGTTCCTGAATTTATAACTTCTTTGTAGTTTCCCTCATATTCATTTGCTAAATCAATAGGGTACAATTCACTTAAACATTTTCCAATTATATCTGATTTATCTAATCTTAATGAATCTGCATAGTATTTATTTGCAAATAAAAATTTACCATCTATACTTCTCAACCAAACAGAGTAAGGTATATTATCTAACAAAATTTCCAATAAATTACTAATCATAAACATCCTCCATCCCTTTATACCTGTATTTATTATTTTACATAGATTTATATTTTTTTACAATCTTTTAGGTGTATTATTGATCTTAGACTAGTATAATATTAGTATATCAAAACTGAGAATTGAGGTTTTTGCAATGAATAGTAGTTTAAAAGAATTATTAAAAGATTATAAACCATATATAAATGGTCATCAAAACATGAAAAAAGCTTCTGTTTTAATTCCTATAGTAAAAAAAAATAATGAAGACTTTATACTATTTGAAGTTAGGTCAAAGACATTAAGGTCTCAACCAAATGAAATATCTTTTCCTGGAGGTATGATTGAAAAAAATGAAACTCCAATTACTGCTTGTATAAGAGAAACTTGCGAAGAACTAGGTACCATTGATAGCAATATAGAAATAGTAAGCGAACTTGATTTATTTTTAAGTCCTGCAGATATAATAATACATACTTTTGTTGGATTCATACACGACTTAGAAAGTCTAAATCCAAACATAGATGAAGTAGACCATATTTTTTTAGTTCCTTTATCTCATTTATTAGAAAATGAGCCTTTACGATATAAAAATGAAGTTAGAGTAGTTCCTAATAAAAATTTTCCCTATGACTTAATACCTAACAAGGGAAATTATAAGTTCAAATCAGGAAATTATGACTCTTTATTCTATAAATATAATGATTATATTATTTGGGGCATAACAGGTAAAATACTTGAAAACTTTCTTAATTTAATTAAATAAATTTTAACTAAAAAGGACTCCATATAATATGGAGTCCTTTATTATTATAAAGTACAAGCATTTACTTCTTTATTTTTTAAATATTCATTTATAGCTTTTGCTGCTTTTCTACCAGCTCCCATAGCAGATATAACTGTTGCAGCTCCTGTAACTGCATCTCCTCCAGCAAAAACACCTTCTCTAGAAGTTACTCCGTTATCATCAGCTACTATACATTCCCATTTATTTATATCTAATCCTTTTGTAGTTGATGTTATAAGTGGGTTTGGAGATGTTCCAAGTGCCATTATAACTGTATCTACTTCCATTATAAAATCTGAATTTTCTATAACTTTAGGTCTTCTTCTTCCTGATGCATCAGGCTCTCCTAGTTCCATTTTTACACATACCATACCTTTAACTTCACCTTTTTCATCAACTAATATCTCAGTTGGGTTTGTTAAAGTATCAAATATTACACCTTCTTCTTTAGCATGGTGTACTTCTTCTAATCTAGCAGGAAGTTCTGCTTCACTTCTTCTATAAACTATATGAGTTTTAGATCCTAATCTAGCCGCAGTTCTCGCAGCATCCATAGCAACATTTCCTCCACCTATAACAGCAACACTTTTACCACTTCTTACAGGTGTCATATAGTCTTCTTTGTATGCCTTCATTAAGTTAACTCTTGTTAAGAATTCATTTGCAGAACAAACACCATTCGCATTTTCCCCTGGTATTCCCATGAACTTAGGAAGTCCTGCTCCTGATCCTACAAATACAGCCTCAAATCCTTCTTCATTTAGTAACTCATCTATTGTTATAGTTCTACCTATTATAACATTAGTTTCTATTTTAACGCCTAAGCTTTTAATATTTTCTATCTCAGGTTTAACAACACCATCTTTAGGTAATCTAAATTCTGGTATTCCGTAAGTTAAAACTCCTCCTGGTTCATGCATAGCTTCAAATATAGTTACATCATATCCCATTTTAGCTAAATCACCAGCGCAAGCAAGTCCTGCAGGTCCACTACCTATAACAGCTACCTTTCTATTGTTAGGCTCTTCTGTTTTTGCTAAATCAAAATTTTGTTCTCTAGAGTAATCAGCAACAAATTTTTCTAATTTACCTATTGAAACAGCATCTGATTTTATTCCTAACACACATAATCCTTCACATTGATTTTCTTGAGGGCAAACTCTTCCGCAAACTGCTGGAAGTGAGCTATCTTTTGCTATAACCTTAGCAGCTCCTTCAATATCCCCTTCTTTTAATTTCCCAATGAATCCTGGTATATTTACTTCAACAGGACATCCTGATACACATTTAGGTTTTTTACATTCTAAACATCTACTTGCTTCTTTCATTGCTTCTTCTTTATTATATCCTAAACAAACTTCTTCAAAGTTTGTAACTCTAACTTCAGCTTCTTGTTGTCTAACAGGTATTTTAACTTTACTCATGATTAATTACCTCCACATCCGCATCCGCCATGATGATGCGTATCCCCTTCTTCTATTTTTAACGTAGCTCTACCTTCTTCTGTTTTGTACATAGCTTGTCTTCTCATAGACTCATCAAAGTTAACTAAATGTCCATCAAATTCAGGTCCATCTACACATGCAAATTTAATTTCTCCGCCAACATTAACTCTACATGCTCCACACATACCTGTTCCATCTACCATTATAGGGTTTAAACTTACAGTTGTAGGTATATTTAACTCTTTAGTTAGCATACACATAAACTTCATCATTATCATAGGCCCTATAACTACTGCTTGATCATATTTTTTACCTTGATTTTCAACTAAGTCTTTTAAACAGTCAGTAACTCTACCGTTAAATCCATATGTACCATCATCTGTACATACATAAAGGTTTCCGGCAACTTTTTTCATCTCATCTTCAAATATTAAAAGATCTTTTGTTCTAGATCCAACTATAACATCTGCCTCTATACCGTTTTCCTTAAGCCATTTAACTTGAGGATATACAGGAGCTGCTCCAACTCCACCAGCTACAAATATTATTTTTTTATTTCTTAATTCATTTATATCTTCTTCGACAAACTCACTAGGCATTCCTAGTGGCCCAACGAAGTCAGCTACGTAATCGCCTTCTTCAAAAGTTTCAAGTTGTTTAGTACTAGCTCCAACGGTTTGGAACACTATGCTTACAGTACCTTCTTCATTATTATAATCAGCTATTGTAAGAGGTATTCTTTCCCCTTTTTCATCATTTTTTACAATGATAAATTGGCCTGGCTTAGAAGCTTTAGCTACTCTTGGAGCTTCTATGTCCATTAAATAAATACTATCTGTTAGCTGTTTCTTTTTTACAATCTTATTTCCCATATCTCTATCTCCATTCTGCCAAATAGTTTATATTTTAATTTTAAATATTAGCCAACTTGAAGTTCAAGTTTCCCCTTATAAGTATAATTTTTTAATCAAACTTATAGGCTATATATTTAAAATCAATAATTTAATATTATATATTACATTTATATTATACAAAAAAAAACAACCTTTGTGGTTGTTTTTTGAAAATATTTTCCTATTTTTGTATTACTCCATTTAATGAGAATGTTCTTGAGTCTAATATTTTAACATTTACAAGAGTTCCTATGATATCTTGTTCATCAGATTCAAAATTAACTAATTTATTTTGTCTAGTTCTTCCTGTAAATTTATTTTCGTCTGTTTTACTTCTTCCCTCAACTAAAACTTCAACTACTTTTCCTTCATATGATTTATTTATTTCTGCACATACATTATTTACCTCTGCTAAAACTTTATTAAATCTTTCATGTTTTATTTCTTCAGGAATTTGATTTTCCATTTTAGCTGCAGGAGTTCCTTGTCTCTTAGAGTATATAAATGTAAATGCTGCATCATATCTAACTTTTCTTACAACATCTATAGTGTCCTCTATATCTTCTTCTGTTTCGCCAGGGAATCCTATCATTAGATCTGTAGAAAATGCTATATCTGGAACTTCCTTTTTAGCTTTTTCTATTATCTCTAAATAATACTCCTTAGTGTAGTGTCTATTCATTATCTTAAGTAATCTAGAACTTCCACATTGAACTGGTAAGTGTAAGAACTCACAAACTTTATCACAATCTCTAATAGCATATATAACCTCATCTGATATATCTTTAGGGTGAGATGTCATAAATCTTATTCTTTCTATTCCTTCTATTTCATTTACCATTCTTAAAAGCTCATCAAATCTAATTGGATTTTCTAAAGTTTTTCCATAAGAGTCAACATTTTGACCAAGTAAAGTTATTTCTTTTGTTCCATTAGCAACTAATTCTTTTATTTCATTTATTATATCCTCTGGAGTTCTACTTCTTTCTCTACCTCTTGTGTAAGGAACTATACAATAAGTACAGAAATTGTTACATCCATACATTATATTTACAAATGCTTTAAGCTCAAATTTTCTATTGCTTCTAAGCCCTTCTACAACTTCTCCATCTACATCCCAAACATCTATTAAAGTTTTTTCAGTGTCCATAGATTTAGCTAATAATTCAGGGAATTTGTATAAGTTATGTGTCCCAAAAACTAAATCAACATGCTTATATTTAGTTTTTATTTCTTCAACAACATGACTTTGTTGCATCATACATCCACACACAGCTATTTTTAAATCTGGATTTTTTCTTTTTAAGAACTTTAACTGCCCTAAGTTTCCATATACTTTTAACTCTGCATTTTCTCTTACTGCACAAGTATTGTATATAACTAAATCGCATTCTGCAGCTGTTAAACCTTGAATATATCCCATATTATCTAACATTGCACATAATTTTTCAGAGTCATGTTCATTCATTTGACACCCAAAAGTTTGTATCATATATCTAGGTTTTCTTCCATGTATCGCATAATATCTATTTGTCGTTTCCGCTATAGCTTCTATAAATCTATCTTGCTCTTGAATTTTTTCTATAGGAACGTGTACTTGTTTTCTTTTAGCCACAACTAGCCCTCCTTAAATTACTTCGATGACATCTTGCTGTCTAATTTTTGAATTTAAAATTAATTATACCAAATTTATACTTCATTTTAAAGATGCATTTGACATTTGCTTGTATATATTTTTTATAAATACAAATAATAGTATGTGTCTATTTTAAGATTAGACATAATAAAAAATAAAGGATGGAAGCTTATGATTGTAGTTTTAATTAGAAGTATAGTTCTTTATATGGCGGTATTAATAAGTCTTAGAATTATGGGAAAAGGCGAAATTGCAGAAATGAATTCATTTGATTTGGTAATAACGCTTCTAATTGCAGAGGTTGCCGCTATCCCTATGCAAAACAACGAAATACCTATAATTTACGGAATAGCATCTATTACTGGTTTAGTTTTTATGCAAATTATAATATCTTTTTTAACTCTAAAATTCAAAAGCATTAGATTTTTGTTAAATGGAAATCCTGCAATTTTAATAGATAAAGGAAGACTTAACTATAAAGCTTTAAAAGAAGAAAGAGTATCTATGGATGAACTTTTAGAACAATTGAGAATACAAGGTTATTTCAACTTAAAAGATGTTTATTACGCAATTCTTGAAACTGATGGCAATCTTAGTATAGTACCTACTCCTAGTTACGAAAAAGTTCCTACAGAAAACTTTAAACATCTACCATTGCCCTTAATATTAGATGGTGAAATAATCAAACAAAACCTTAAGAGTATAAATAAAAGTTCAGATTGGCTTTTATCAATCCTAAAAAAACACAATATAGATTCAGCATCAGAAACGTTAATTTGTGTATTAGATGAAAAAGATAACTTCTTTATACAGAAGAAATAATTTTTAGGAGGTGGATATATGAAATCTATTGTATTCACTATAGTTTGGACTATTGCTTTAGTTATATTTGGCCTTTTTATATCTGTAAAAGCTGAGGATTTTTCTCTTAAGTATACTAATGAGATGGATACACTAGAAATGTATGTTAAGAGTGAAGACTGGGAAAAATGTGAAGAGTATACTAATAACTTAAAAGATGACTTCAAAGAAGAATCCAAGCAGTTTTTTAAATTTTTAAACCATTGTCATATAGGTGATATTGAACTAGCTTTTAATATATTATCTGATGGTATTTATTTAAAAGACGTTTCAACTTGCTTAGAACAAATAGATGTAATAAAAATTTCTCTTCATAGGTTAATTGAGTCGGAAAAACATAGTCTTGACCATATATTATAGAATAATTAATATAATTTTTTATGGTTTTAAATTAATATCTAAAAAAGGTGAATATATAAGCTTTTATTAAAAACTTATATATTCACCTTAATATTTTTTAAATCTTAATATATACTTACTATTTACTTGCTCATTTCTTTAGATTTTTCTATACAATCATCAATTGCTTTTATAACTGAATTTCTAAATCCTTCAGCTTCTAAAGTTTTAACTGCTTCTATAGTAGTTCCACCTGGAGAACATACCATATCTTTTAATTCACCTGGATGTTTACCTGTTTCAAGCACCATTTTTGCAGAACCCATAACAGCTTGAGATACAAATGTATACGCTTGATTTCTTGGCATACCCGCAGCAACTACTGCATCAGCCATAGCTTCTATAAACATAAACACATATGCAGGTGCTGATCCACTTGCTCCAATCACTGCATCTATTAAGTATTCATTTACTACTTCCGCCTTACCAAATGAACTAAATATTTCCTTTACAAGGTTTAGTTCTTCATCAGTTATATTTTTATTTTTACAAAGAGCACTCATACCTTCATTTACTAGAGCTGGAGTATTAGGCATAGTTCTAATAACCTTTTTATCTGAGCCTATTACATTTTCTACCGATTCTATTGTTTTACCTGCAGCTATAGTTACAATTATTTTTTCGTTATCTATTAGTTCTTTAACTCCTTCTAACACTATATCGTATACATTTGGCTTTACAGCTACAATAACTATGTCACTATTTTTTACTACTTCTTTAGAATCATTTGTTATATTTATTCCATATTCAGACTTAGCATTTTCAAGCGCCATTTCATTTAAATCAGATGCAAACACATTGTTAGCCTCTACTAGTTTAGATTTAACAATTCCTCCTATCATAGCTTTAGCCATGTTACCTGCCCCTATAAATCCTATTTTTTTGTTCATAAATACCTCTCCTTTTGTGTTATAAATTTATCATTTTGTTTAAATAGTTATAGGGTCTGCCTTAAGAATATAAAAATCTTAAAACATACCCTATTTCAATATTTTTTAAAATATATTAGAAGCTTTGCTCTGTTCTTCCTATTATTTCATCTTGAAGAGCTCTGCTTAAATTATTAAAGTGATCACTATATCCAGCAACCCTAACGATTAAATCTTTATATTCATCTGGATTTTTTTGTGCTGCTAGCAATATATTTTTATCAAATACATTGAATTGTATGTGGTGTCCATCCATATTGAAATAAGCTCTAACTAAGTTAGACATATTTTCTAGCCCTTCTTCTCCTTGCACTACAGCAGGGGCAAATCTTTGGTTTAGAAGTGTTCCTCCTGTTTTTAAATGGTCCATTTTAGAACAAGACTTAATAACAGCAGTAGGTCCATTCGTATCTCCACCTTTTTCTGGAGATATACCTTCAGATAATGGCTTTTGACTTAATCTACCATTAGCACTAGCCCCCATAACTTCTCCAAAGTAAACATGGCATGTTGTAGGTAGCATATTTATTCTATACTCAGCTCCCATAGGAGACTTTCTTCCTGTAACTTCATTATAGAATAAATTAAATACATCTTGCATTAAATCATCTGCATAGTCGTCGTCATTACCATACTTAGGAGTTTTGTTAACTACCATGTTATATATAGCTTCGTATCCATTAAAATTATTTTTTAAAGCTTCTAGTAATTCACTCATGTTAAACTTTTTCTTATCAAACACATTGTATTTTATAGAAGTTAAACTATCTGTTATAGTTCCTATCCCAACACCTTGTATATATTTTGTGTTATATCTTGCTCCACCTGCATTATAATCTTTTGCAGTTTTTATACAATCATCTACTATAACACTCATAAGCGGTGCTGGCATATGCTTTGAGTATATTCTTTCAATTACATTGTTTCCTTTTACCTTTATCTCTACAAAATGATTTAATTGAGACTTAAATGCATTTAATAGCTCCTCGTAAGATTTAAAGTTATTAGGATCACCAGTTTCTATCCCAAGCTTTTTATTTGTCATAGGATCTATACCATTATTTAAAGTTATTTCAAGAATTTTAGGTAAATTTAAATAACCTGTAAGTATATATGCTTCTTTTCCATAGCATCCTGTTTCTACACAACCACTAGTTCCGCCACATCTAGCATCTTCTATTGTTTTACCTGCTTCTAATAACTCTTGAATTATTGCTTCTGTGTTATAAAATGCAGGCTGCCCCCAACCTTTTCTAGAAATTTCACATGCTCTTTTTAAGAACTTGCTTGGAGTTTTTTTACTAATTTGTACATTTGAACTAGGTTGTAATAATTTCATTTCATCCATTACATCTAAAATTATATAACTTACATCATTAACTCCATCTTTACCATCTTCCGTTATTCCTCCTGTATTTATGTTGGCAAAGTCAGTATATGTTCCACTTTCTTTTAGTGTAACCCCAACTTTTGGAGGTGCTGGTTGATTATTAAACTTAATCCATAGACATTCTAAAATTTCTTTAGCCATATCTCTATCTAATGCATCATTTTCTACATCATTTTCATAAAAAGGATTTAAGTGCTGATCAAATCTACCTGGACTAAATGCATCCCATATATTAAGTTCCGTAGTAACTCCTATGTGAACAAACCAATACATCTGAACTGCTTGGTGGAATGTTTCTGGTTTATTTGCTGGCACTACCTCACAGTTTTTAGCTATAGTTAATAAATCCTTTTTCTTAGCTTCGTCAGTTTCTTTCTCTGCTAACTGCTTAGCATATTCACAATAACGTTTTCCATATATAATTAAAGCATCACAAGCAATAGCCATTCCTTCTAGCTGAGCTTTTTTATCATACGCCTCTTTATCATTTACAAAATCTAGTTTACTTATTTCTATCTCAATTTCCTTTTTTAAATCTAAAAATCCTTTTTTGTATATAGTGCCCCCACAAACGGTATGCCCAGGAGCTCTTTGTTCCATAAACTCTGTAAACACTCCATTTTCATAGCACTCTAACCATTCTTGTTCCATTGAGTTAACTATTTTTTGTCTTATTTGTCTATTTTTCCAAAAAGGTATTATTTCATCCTCATGAATTTTCTTTACATCATCACTAACTTTAAAAGATATAATATCTCGTTTATCCATTATATCTAAGTCTTCCATTGTGTGACAGCATAATTCTGGGTAAGTAGGTGTACTTTGTGGCGAATCTCCTTTTTCTCCAACTATAAGTTCTCCATCATTTATACAAAGAGTTCTATTTTCCATATAGTGTTTAAATGCTAAAGCTCTAAGTACTGGTATCTCAACACTTCCCTCATATTTTTTATACCCTTCAGTCATAAGCCTAGCTCTTTCAATAGTTATAAAAGGTTGAGTGTCTGTGCTTTGCTTTCTAAGTTTTTTAGTTCTTTCAAAACTTCCTCTTTCCATATGATTATCCCCCAATCTTTATTTCGAAATTATTAGCTTTAAAAATTTGTTTTATTTCCTCTAGTTTTTCGTCTGAAGGTCGTTTTAAATATTCTCCTTCATACTGCATATAAAGCTTTTTATATTTATGCATACCTATATTGTGGTATGGCAATATATTAACTTTTGTAATATTTAAAGGCTTTATAAAATCTATTATTTTTTTAATTTCTTCATTATTATCATCTACATTAACACCTTCTATTAAAGGTATTCTTACATTTATATTTGCTCCTTTTTCACTTAGCATCTTTAAATTATTTAAAATTAATTCATTTGATTTCTTAGTAAAAAATTCATGTTTTTCATCACTTATTAGTTTTATATCATATAAAAATGTGTCCACAAACGGCAATATAGCTTCATAGTTATCAAACTTTGAATGTCCACATGTGTCTATTGCTACATTTATACCTTTTTGCTTTAATGCAATTACTAATTTTTTTATATAGTCTATATCTTGAGTCATAACTTCACCCCCAGATAAAGTTACTCCTCCACCTGACTCTTCGTAAAATGCCATATCTTTTATTAATTCTTTTACTAAATCTTTTATTTCATATGTTTTCCCAACTATTTCCCTTGCATTGTTTAAGCAAAAATCTATGCAAGTCTCACAAAATTTACACTTTTCTTTTTTTAATTCAATTACATCTAAACCTTTATATATAGCTCCATTAGGACATTTTTCTATACAAGTTCCACACTTTAAACATTTTTCTTCATTATATAAAACTTCTTTTTTATAAGCTTGACTTTCTGGATTATGGCACCATATACATTCTAAAGGACATCCTTTGAAAAATACTGTAGTTCTAATTCCATCCCCATCATGCAAACTATATTTTTGTATATTTAATATGAGTGGCTTATTCATTTAATCACCTTCAAACAGTTTTAGTTATTATTAAAAGGATTCGGAGTTGCAACAACTATCATCCTTACCATTTTATTTGTATAATTGGCCCAGTTGTGATTTCTTGAAGAATTATAGTGTATACTATCTCCAGGGTATAATTCGTGTTGTTCTCCATCTAAAAATAATGTTAGAGTTCCTTCTAATACATATACAAATTCTTCCCCATCGTGAGAATAAGACTGTATATCTTCATCTGTATTATTTGGAAGAATATCTAAAAACCTTGGAAGCATAACCTTTTCCTTTAAGTCATTAGATAAATTGTACTGTATGCATCCAGAAGTACATATGTTAAAAACTTCTTTTTCATAACTTCTAATTATTGGTCTCTTCTTAGTTCTTGGCTTTAAAAAGAAATAAGATAACTCAACTTCAAATACATCTGCAATGCTTCCTAATGTGTCTGTTGCTATACTAGTTAATCCCCTCTCTAACTGAGATAAAAAACCAATAGATAAGTTAGTTTTTTCACTTAAATCTTTTAATGTCATTTTTCTTTGTGTTCTCAAGCTTTTTATCTTAGCTCCTATATGCTCATTCATATCTAACCCCTCTTTCGAAAACCATTTCCTTAATTTTAATATACTATATTGTTATAAATTTGTCTATCGTTTTTTACATATAATGAATTTTTTTTAGTTATATTAAATTTTTTATATATTAAATTTAATATAAGAAAAGCTATAGGTTTCTATCCTATAGCTTTTTCATTTTTATTTTCTTTTTTAATACTACAAACAATAAATCCTAAACAAGTTATTGCTATCGATAATATATATATAGTTTTTAATCCAAATACATCTATTCCAAATCCAACCGGTAACTTAATTAATGCAGAGGAAACGCCTATTGCCATTGATGTTAATGTTAAAGCTGTAGCTTGAATCTCACTTGAAAATTTATCTTTTATATATCCAATATATGACACTAACATTGTTGAAAATGCTAAAGCTGTAAGCGGAGCCGTAAGTATAAACATCATTGGAGAAGTTGCAAATAAGCAAGTTATCCATCTTATTAAAAATGTAAGTATACCTATTTTAAATACTTTTTTATATCCATATTTTAAAACTAACGAATTAATTTTTGACATAAAAAATATTTCAGGTAAAGCTGTAAAGATTACTAGTATCCCTATATCACCTTCACTTGCACCTAAGTCAATTAAATATAACCCTTGATAAGCATTAGTTACTTCACTAATACTTATAGTACATATAACAATAGCTAAAAGCCATAAGTATGATTTATCTTTTATAAGCTCTTTTAAATCTTCTTTCATAGTCGAGCCTTTTAATTTTTCTTCTTCATCATATTTTTTAGAATCTAAAAACGGAAGTACTATTAAAGAAACCACAAATAAAATTATATAAACTAAGAAAATAATCCTAGAATTTGATGTTAATTTTATAAGTTGCCCTGTTAAAAAACTTATCAGTGCAAATCCTACAGACCCTCCACTTCTTATAATTCCATAATTTAAATTTTTATGTTTACAATAATCTGTAGTTATATTATCAGCTAAAGGTGATATTGCATATCTGAATGCCTCTGCCAACGTAGCTACTATAAGTAATACAGGGAATAATTTTACACTTGAGTATATCCCCATTATTAAACAGTTTATAGCTACACAAATTCCAAGTATTTTTTTATCTTTTTTAGTTATATCAGTTATAATTCCCCAAAGCGGAACAACTAATATCCCGATTATTGATGGTATAGATGTTATGATTCCTATTTGCGTAGCAGATAGATTTAATGATCCTTCTAAATATGGAACTATATATGGTATAAATGCTCCTAACCCACCATATATAAGCACATAATATAAATAGTATTTTGTCATGTCTTGCTCCCTTCAATCTGTTAAATACACTCCATTATATCATATTTTTGTATTGAAATGACAAAAAAAGACCTAGATATAGATGAAAATCTATATCCAGATCTCTTCTCTAGTTAGATTTAGAAATCAACCAGTTTTTTCCTTCAACTAACCTAGCAACCATCATCGCACAAACAGTGTTTCCTGCTGAATTTAATAGTGTTGCTGGTGCATCTATAACTGTTCCTAAAACAGTAATTATCGGTAGCATTTCTGGAGAAAATCCAAATACACTAAGTATTAACATTTCTCCAATTACTCCCCCACCTGGTATAGCACCTACAACAGCACCTACTAAAAATGAAACTACTAATATACTTAATAGTGTTGATGGATTAGTTATATCCATTCCGAAAATTCCCATTAAAAATGTTATTTTTAATACTCCTCCAATTACAGACCCATCTTTATGAATATTAGCACCTAGTGGTACAACTGTTTCAGCTATATCATCTGGCACTCCCATATTTTTAGCAGAAACTAGATTCACTGGTATGCATGCTGCACTTGAACAAGTAGCTACAGCTGTAACTGTTGGTCCAACTGCATTTTTCCAGAAAATTTTTATACCTTCTTTTCCTCCAGCTAAATAAGCATATATTGTATAGAATCCAAAGTAGTATATAACAGTTATTCCTAAATATAATAAAAATGCAGTTACATAACCAGAAAGTATTTGAGTTCCTAATTCACCTATCACAGATGCAAAGTAACATCCAAGACCTATAGGTGCATAATACATTATTATTTTTATAATATTTCCTATAACTTCTGATCCTTCTTCCACAAATTTCGCTATACCTTTTGCCTTTTCTCCTGCCATAGCAGTTGCAAGCCCAAATAGTACAGCAAATACTATAAGTTGTAACATATTTGACTTTGAAAATAACATATTAAAATCATTAACTGTTACAGTTTTTACAATTTGATCTAAGAAACTAACTTTTTCAGCTTCTACTATTTCTCCACTTCCTATTATAGAAGTAAACATACTAGAATCTAATCCTTTAGTTGGGTTTAAAATTATAGCTCCTAATATACCTATTACTGCTGCTATGAATGCTGTTGACAAAAATACTATAACAATATTACCCATTATTTTGCCTAATCTTTTCATAGTGTTCATATTTGCTATTGCCGATGAAACACTGAAAAATACAAGAGGCACTAGTGACATAAATAATAAATTTAAAAATAAGTCCCCAAAAGGCTTTAGCATGGTAGCTTTAGGTCCTAAAACTACACCTACAATTCCTCCGATTAATATTGCGCCTAGTAATATTAATGATGATTTATAATTTTTCAAAAAGTTTTTCATTTGTCTTCTCCTTTTTAATACTATCGCTTTAATGCACAATGAATTTTATTATATTATTATTTTTTTACCATGTACATTGCGTAAAATGCCCTATACATTGTAAAAAGTGCTATACTATATATAGAGGATTACAATTTATCTTATTTACGGTATATTAAATTGTAAATATTTTTAAAGTTATTACTATTATTTGAATATGAGAGGTTGTTTTTATGGATATAAATAAAGAGAATATAGATAAGGTTGGATATCTTGATGATAATTTTAAAATATTTCATATAAAGGATATGAGGGATATAAAGTTTGACTATCATCATCATGACTTTAATAAAATCACAATTTTAATCTCTGGTGATGTAGATTATTTAGTAGAAGGAAAATCTTACAAATTAAAACCGTGGGATATTTTATTTATAAATAATACTGAAATACATAAACCCATTATAAATCCTAATAAATATTATGAACGTATAGTTATATGGATAAATCCAGAATATATAGAAAAACACAATATATATGGAGATGATTTATTCACTTGTTTTAATATATCAAGTAAAAATAAATCTAATTTGTTAAGACTTAATCAAAACGACTTAGAAAATTTAAAAAATATTTTATTTAAAATTAAAACTGCCGATTCTTCTGATGAATTTGGCCATATTATACTTAAAAATTCTTTGTTTATACAATTCTTAGTTTTAATTAATAGATTGTTTTTAAAAAGCGATGATACTTCAGAAGATGTTGAGTACGATGAAACAATTCAACAAATTTTTAGTTATATAAATGATAATTTAAATAAAGATTTATCTATAGATACTATTGCTAATAAATTTTTTATGAGTAAGTATTATCTGATGCGTAAATTTAAATCTCAAACTGGAAGCTCGCTTCATAGCTATATCGTTCAAAAAAGGCTTATTTATGCTAAGTCCTTAATAAAAAAAGGATACCTTATGAGTGATGCTTGTATAGAATGTGGATTTAAAGATTATTCAAGTTTTGTTAGAGCTTTTAAAAAAGCCTATGGAGTTTCACCTAAACATTATTTAGATAGAATAAGTGAATTTGAAAAGAATCCATTTGATATAGAGTAAAAAATATGTCTAAAGTTTAAACTTTAGACATATTTTTTATAATTCAATATTTTGACCTATTTTTTTCTCTAAAGATTTTTTATAAATTTTATCAGCTACTACCATATCAAACAGCCCCATTCCAACCGACTTGTATAGCGTAGTTTTTTCTTTTAAGTCCACGTTATTGTTTTCTTTCAAAAATTTTCCCATGTTCTTAATATCATCTGATTTTATCAATCCTTTTTGTATCGGTACATATAAATCTCCACTTTCTTCCTTAGCAAAGTCAGTGTCTACTACTACAATATCTGCAATTTCAAGTAATGCATCTGGTAACTCTCTCATATCAGGTTTATAAGAACCTATTGCTATTATATGTTTTCCTCTCAACAATTCTTTATCTTCTTCTATAACTGGTTGGTATGAAGTTGTCGCTGTTACTATAACTTCACTTTTTTGAACTAATTCTCTAGAAGTTTCTACTATATGTATATTAATATTTTTTAATTCTTTCTCTAGTTCATTTTTTAAATTAACTGCTTTTTCTTTTGTTCTATTATATAAGTAAACATTCTCTATATTTCTTGCTTTACATGCATATATAATTTGATAAAACCCTTGAACTCCTGTACCTATCAATCCTATATTTTTCACATCTGCTCTTGTTGTATGTCTAACTCCAACACCACCTACTGCTCCAGTTCTAATTGCTGTAAGTGTTTTCCCATCCATCATGCAAACAACTTCCCCTGTATCTATATCATTCACTAACATAATTCCATCAATTACAGGTTTGTTTATTTTTGCATTATTAGGTGCCACTGTAAGTATTTTCGTACCAAATGATTCTTTCGTAAAACAAGGCATATATAAAGAAGTTAAATCATTATTCTCAACTTGTAATCTATCTGGCATATTATACTCATTATTAGCATACATTCTATATGCATCTTCTACAGCATCCATACACTCATCTAATGTTATCGATTTTATTATATCTTCACTATTTAAATAAATCATAAAAAATCTCCTTCCTAATTTTTGTTTATATAATTATATCATTTTAACAAAAAAGAGTATATAAAACTATTTTTTGTTAGTTTTTATATACCCATTTTTAATTTTTATCCTATTTTTATATAATTGATACTTTTAATTTTTAATCATTAATAATGTTCACTAATTTTTTTAATTTTACTTTATCAATTTCTCCAAACGGGTTTTTATCAACTCTAACCGCTGTTCCAAAATGGAAATCTTTATTATTTGTTAACTTTTTTATTTGCTCTATATTTTCAAAATTTAAGCCTCCTCCTAATAATACATTTGCATGCTTAGATTTATTTTTTAAAGTATTTATATAATCAATGTTATCTATTATCTTTCTTTTACCTCCAGATGTTAAGATATTTATAATTTCATTATATCTATTTATCACATCTATAGAATTAAGTAAATTTGTTTCATCTATCGCTCTATGAAATGTAATTTCCAATCCTTTAAAAGCACTTATTATAGTTTTTAGCTGATTTTCTTCTATATTATTTTCTTTATCCAACATTCCTATAACTATCCCATTAGCTCCTAGTTCTTTTACTTTTTCTATGTCTTTTAGCATGATACTTATATCTGACTCACTATACATAAAGCTTTTAGCATGATGCCTTATCATAACATTTACTGGTATATTTACACTTTTTATGACTTCATCTATTAACCCAAAACTTGGTGTAAGCCCACCTTCTGTAAGGGCACTTACAAGTTCAATTCTATCCGCTCCACATTCTTCAATGCTTATAGCATCTTCTACGCTCATAGCTATAATTTCTAGCATTGCTCCTCCTTATCTAATTCACAAATTATATCTGCAAATATTTTAGTATTTAATATAATCTCATCTACAATCATCGATTCATCACTAATATAATTCATTTCATTTTTTACAATATTACCAACATCAAATTCAATAATTATTCTTCCTTTTTTAAAGTTTAAGTTATCTAAATTTAACTGTTTCTTTGAATTTTCATTAGTAAGTAATTCTTTTTTTTCATAAAAATATTTATTTATTAATAAAAAATAGTTACTTAGTCTTTGATGTTCTATAAAATTTTCTTCTACTAAATAGTTTACTAAATTGATTAGAACATTATTTCCATATATACCAGTTTTAGCAATATCATTATTCATAAAAGATGTTATAATTACATGTGTTTCATTTATTTTAATATTTATATTTTTATATGTGCTTATAATCCCTTCTTCAGAGTTTGCCTTATTTTCTAAATAGCATATTATATCCTCATATATATATTCTTTAGGAACCTCAATACAGCAGGATTTGGTGCTTTTGTCTATTTCTACATCTTGATGAATTCTTATATTTGCTATATCTAAGTAATTTTGTATAGTAAATTTACTACTTCCTTTTTCTACATATACTACGGAGTATTTATAGTCTAATTCAAATATATCTATAGTCGGCTTATCTTTTTTCAAATAACATTTAATATGGTTAATTCCAGATTCACCATTAGTTGCAAATATTATCCTAACTTTTCTTTTCAATTTAACTTGAGATTTTTCTATAATTTTTAGTGCATACAATAAACTCATTATGGAGTGTTTATTATTCAATACGGCTATTACAAATATGTACTCATCTCCCATTCCATACTCAGCATATCCAATATCTCCATCAATATTTTTAGTTTTAAATCCTAGCTTTTTAGCAATTTCCAATGTTTTTTCTAATACCATATCTAGTTCTTTTTCAAAAGGATTTTTCTCACTCTCTATAATATCATTTATCAAGTCTCTTTTTAGTTCTTTTATTTTATCATCCATGATATTCATAAAATTCCTCAATTCTTATTTATTCTATAGGTGCTTTTATTCTTAAAGAGTATGCATCTAACCATTCTTTTGATGCTACTTTGTGAATACTTTTCCCGTTGATACGACTACTCAAATATACTGTTGGTTTATGGTTTTGAGTTGCGATAGAAAAACTAAAGGTATCAATATTCGTTGCAACTCCCCATTCACCTTTATTATTCATAGCAACTACTGATAAATCTCCAGCTTTACCTCGTCTATTTAAAAGCTTTGTGTCTAGTTCACAAATAGCTTTATCACAAGCTTCTTGTGGACTTAAGCCACTTTTCATAAGCCTAACTATTTCATATGATATACAGCCTTTCATAAGGTCTTCTCCTAATCCTGTAGCAGTGGCTCCTCCGATTTCACTATCTACGTAAAACCCGGATCCAGATAATGGAGAATCTCCTACTCTTCCATTTTTTTTCATAAATAATCCACTAGTCGATGTACCTGCACACATTTTACCATTACAATCTAATGATACCATTCCCACTGTATCATGACCTATATATGGACTTAATCCGTTTTCTAGTATTTCTCTTTTTCTTTTGTTGTAATGTTTTTTAGCTCTTTCACTTAACATATCTCTTCTTTCAAATCCATTTTTGTGAGCATATTCTTCTGCTCCTACTCCTATTAAAAAACAGTTAACTTTTTCACTGCTTAGCTTTTTAGCTATTGATATAGGATTTGCAAAATTTTTTATTCCAGCGATAGCTCCAATAGATAATGTATTTCCATCCATATATGCTGCATCTAACTCTACTTCACAATTTTCATTTGGAAGACCACCAAATCCTACTGACTTATAAAATGGATAGTCTTCTACTATTTTTATAGCATGTTCAATTGCATCTCCTGCATCTATTCCTTTACTTAATTGTTGTGCACTTTCATCAATTCCCTCAATTGCCATTCTCCAAGTAGCTATTATCCCCCACATTATTAATCCCTCCATATTTTTAATAAAAGCCTTGGTTTCCCAAGGCTTTTACTTTTAGACTAAAACTTCTAATTTTAATATATTTACTTTATTTTTAACCCACTTATATTCCCTTGAATTTATGCTATGATTATTTAGCTTGGCGAGCTTTTATCATCTTTATAGCTGTCTTTAAAACTTTTTCTCCATTCATAGCTCCATAATCAAGACTATTTATAACATCTACTGGAGTTTTTGCATCAAATTTTTCTTGAACTTCTTTTAGCATAAATTTAACTTGAGGCCCAAGTAGTATGCAGTCTGGATTTTTTTGTTCTACTATTTTGTCTATATCAGCATATGGAAATGCTTCTACCTCTATTGGCAAATTGTGTTGATTCGCAACATTTTGCATTTTACTTGCTAATAAACTTGTTGACATCCCTGCACTACAAAATAAGTATATTTTTTTATTCATTTTAATTTCCTCCTAAAAGTCTAATATATTTTTATTTTAATATTGTTAATTACTTATTTTATTTAAGCTCTTTTCTTAAGTCTATAATTTCTTTTACTAAATTTCTTTCACTTAAACATGTCATCAAATGATCTTGTGAGTGAATTAAAAGCATGCTTATTTCGACATTTTTCCCTTCAGCATCTTTATTTATTAAACTAGTTTGAATTTTTTGAGCTTCTAAAATTTCTTCATTTGCACTTTCCATATATTCGTCACTTTTTTTAAAGTCGCCTTTTTTAGCGCAATGTAAAGCTTCATATATATGTGATTTAGCATTTCCTGCATGAATTATAACCTTTAGTATTTTATCTTGATAATTCATATTTTCACCACCTTACTAAGGTCTTTTGTTGTTGTTAACGTTTTCTTTAAGTATATTTTACAATAGACTTTTAAAAAAGGAAATAGTAAATTGTATTTTTTTAAAAAAATTTTACAATTAATTTTTATTTTACATTTTATTTCTTATTTTTAGTTTATTTTTCAAGGGTTTTTTCTATTTTTGTCTTAATTACTAGGGTTATATATATATTATAGCGTATTTTGCATTTATGTAAAAAAAAATTTCTTTATTAATTTATATTTTTTCAATTAGTTTCAAACCTTAAGCGTATTGCATATAGATATAATGATAGGATATGCCTATTAATTAAAATATATGAGGTGTTTTTATGCAAAAAAAATGTGACTACAACTTTTGTAAACAAAAAAAATGTACATCGGAATACTGTGAATGTGACAGTTGTAACTTAAACAAAAGTTCCTCAAATTTATTTGAACTTGAAACTTTTGATTGTGACAATTATCCAGACAAAAACTATAATTGTAACACTTGCCAAAGTAGCTCTTTAAATTGTAATGAGAGCCAAATGTTTTTTTATTATGCTTGTGATTTAGATCTATATAAAAATTTGGTTGGATGCGTAGGTAGAATACTTGGTTTTAAACTTTCTAATAGCGATTGTATTTTAAGGTTAAAGGTAAAAAAAATTACTCCATGTAGTATATATGGAACTACATCTTCAGGAAAAGGTCCTATATGTATAAAATTATCAGCTATTGACTATGTTGATTTTGGTAAAGAAGTATATGTTAATCCATTGTGTAATATAAATAAGTCTGAAATATTAACATTACCTAGCACTCAGGGTCCTAAGGGTGATAAAGGTGATGTTGGTCCTCAAGGTCCTAAGGGTGACACTGGTGCTGCTGGTCCTCAAGGTCCTAAGGGTGATACTGGTGCTGCTGGTCCTCAAGGTCCTAAGGGTGACACTGGTGCTGCTGGTCCTCAAGGTCCTAAGGGTGACACTGGTTCTACTGGTCCTCAAGGTCCTAAGGGTGATACTGGTTCTACTGGTCCTCAAGGTCCTAAGGGTGATACTGGTTCCGCTGGCCCTCAAGGCCCTCAAGGTGACACTGGTGCTACTGGAGCCTCTGGTTCTAAAGGTCCTAAGGGTGATAAAGGTGATGTTGGTTCACAAGGCCCTAAGGGTGAATCCGTAGAAGTTCCTAATAAGGTTAACCCTGTACCTTACAAACCTAATAAGAAAAAAATAGCTCCATCTAGTAAAAAATAATAAAAAATAAAAGCGCTTATAAATAAGCGCTTTTATTTTTTATTATTTTTCTAATTTACTATATATAAATTCATACATATCAACAAATTCTTTAGCTAATTGTAAAAAATTCATAGTTGTCATTAAATGGTCTTGAGAATGAACTAATACAACTCCCATTTCAGTTTTTTCTCCACTAGCCTCTGCTTGAATTAACTCAGTTTGAAATCTATGAGCCTTAGTTAATGTTTCATTAGCTTCTTTTAATAACTCTCTTGCCTTTTCAAAATTTCCTAATTTAGCTTCACCTAATGCTTCATGTGCTGTACTTTTAGCATCTCCCGCATGACCTATTATACCAAATGATATTTCAAAAATTTTTTCATTCATAATTAAATACCTTCACTTTCCCCTATATTGTTATAATTAATTAAGTTTATATTATTATCTTCAAAAAACTGTTTTAGTTCAAATGAAGTTAATATTTCATGTTCTAATGTTCGTTGTATAGAATATGAGGTTGATTTTGATAAAAAAGCATCTACAAATGCAGGATGGCTCATTATATCCACAACTTTAAATTTTTTTATATCGTCAATGTTATTATTAAAATAATCATCACTTATATTATCCCCATAAAAACTATCTATAAGCGGAACTACTTTATCATAACTAATTTCATATTCAAATCCACCTCGTATAGGCAAATTATACTTTTTTAATATTTTCTCAATTACTGGTCTAAACGCTTCAAGTGTATGTATATGATGATGACTATCTAAATGACTTATTTTAACTCCAGCACCTATAGCTTTATCTATTTGTGAGCAAAGTTCTAGATATACCTCATCTAAATCAAATTCCATAGCCTTTTCTTTTGTTATTCTCCTAAAGAAGTATCCACTTTCATCTACCAAAGTTTTATGTGTATCTAAAACCGGTTTATAACAACTCAAAGTCATATGAACTCCACAACCAAGCCCTTTGTTTTCATTTAAAAGCTTCACAGCTTGATTAAAACCAGGCATGCCCGCCATTATACTACAAGAAGTTACAACTCCATTTTTATATGCTGAAATAATACCCTGATTTACACCTTCACAGTAGCCAAAATCATCTGCATTTATTATTATATTTGTCACAAATACCCCTCTCCCCTCTTCCTCTTTTTTTAGTAAAACGTTTACATATTTAAAATAACATTTTCATATACAAAAATCAATATTATTTTTAAATTTTATTTTTAATTTTATTTTAAATTTTATTTACTTTTAATATACAAAGTCTATTTCAGCCTATAATTATACAAACTACTACTTAATAATTTTTGAAATTATAATTCGTCTAACACCTCTAACCTATATTTTTTATCATCCACTTTATATTTATCATATAGTAAACTAGGATTATTTATAAGTTTAGTTTTATTTAACCTTGTAAGCTTTTTCAAAAAACATTCTAACTTCATTGCATCACTACGTGAATTACTACTCCAGTATATTTCTAAATTTTTAAATCCTCTTGCTCTAGTATATTTCGAGTTCTTTCCTATTTTATGTTCATTAATTCTTCTTTTAATATCGCTAGTATATCCAATGTAATAAGTTTCATCTTTACAAGTTATTATATATGTGTAATACATTTTCCCTCCAAAAAATAAATTAAGCAGCTAAAAGCTGCTTAATAATTAGTATTTAACAGAATATAAGTATAGACCTTTAGCTGGCGCAGTGTCTGATGCTTTACTTCTATCTTTTGCGTCCAACATAAGTTTTATATCCTCAGGAGTTTTTTTATTTAATCCAACCTCTATTAAAGCTCCTGCTATTATTCTTACCATATTGTATAAAAAGCCATTACCTTCTACAAATATGTCTATCATATCTTTATTTTTATTTATTGTTATACTGTGTATCTCTCTTACATTTGATTTCTTTTTTGATTTAGATGATGCAAAACTTGTAAAGTCATGCTCTCCTACTAAATACTCGCTAGCTTTTTTCATCAATTCTATATCTAACGGTTTTTCTATATAAGTACTATATTTTCTCAAAAACACATCTTGAGTTTTAGAGTTATTTATTTTATATAAATATACTTTTTGTTTTACATTATATCTTGAATGGAATCTTTCATCAACTTCTTCAACATTTTTTATAACTATGTCCTCTGGTAAATAATTGTTTAAATAATCGTTAATTTTTCTAACAGATAAACTAGAGTTTGTTTTAAAGTTAGCTACTTGATTGTAAGCGTGAACACCCATATCAGTTCTTCCTGATCCGATTATTTCTATTTTTTCATCTGCCATTTTGCTAAGTACAGCTTCAATCTTTCCTTGTATCGTATTATCATTATCTTTTAATCTTTGAAATCCTTTGTATCTTGATCCGTCATACTCAATAGTGATTTTAATATTTCTCATTTTTATCCTCTTTCTATACAGACTCCAGTAATGTATTTTTTAATGTAAACATAATACATGTGCCTTCACCTTTTTTACTTTTTATTTTCATTTCTCCGCCATGTAATTTTACAATTTCATTACTTATAGCAAGTCCTAAACCACTACCTGCTTTATTATAATTTTCTTGGAAAAATTTATCTAATACCTTTTCTAAATTATGTTCTTCTATACCTTCTCCATTATCAACCACACTAATAGTTGTATAATCTTCTTCTTGATGAACTACAATCTTTACATATCCATTTTCTTCTGTGAATTTTAAAGAGTTTTGTACTAAGTTTATAAGAACTTGTCTTAGTCTATTTTTATCTCCTTGTATCGGTCTCATTTGAGTGTCTTCAACTTCACAACTTAATGAAATATTCTTTTCTTGTGACTTAACTTTTAATTGATTCACTACTCCAAAAGCTAATTGTTGAATATCAACCATATCTATTTGAAGTTTAATTCTATCAGATGATAACCTTGAAAAATCTAAAAGTTCTTCAACAAGTTTAATAAGTCTTTCTGTTTCATCTTGAATTATTCCTAGTCCTAAATCTAACTCCTCTTTTCCAATTCCTTCATATCCTAAGGTCTCACTCCATCCTTTAATTGATGTTAAAGGTGTCCTTAATTCATGTGAAATTGATGATATGAACTCTTCTTTTAACTTTTCACTTTTATCAATTTCTTTTGCCATATGTTCAAATGTTTCTGCTAATTCTCCAATTTCATCATCAATTATAGCTCTTGGTTTTAATCTTATATTGTAATTTCCACGAGCTAATTCATTTGCAAATTTTTTAAGTTCACTTAATGGATCAATCAAAGTATATGCAAATTTTAAACTTATAGATATTGCTATTAATAAAATAAATATACCTGCAAGTATTAGACCTAAAACTATCTTAAATATAGTTCTATCAACGTAATCTAGTGAAACGGTATATCTTGCTACTCCTTCAATTTGGTTGTTAGATTTTAAAGGTACTGAAATACTCATAACATGTTCTCCAGTATCTTTCATTCTATATGTGCTTGTTGTTGTTTTGTTTTTTAACGCTTCATTTACATCTTCATAATGAGCTTTTTCTCTACTTCTAAATCCATATTGATCAATTATAATATTCTTATCTTTGTCTATTATTTCTAATGCCATTTTTGAATAACTATCTATATCTTTTTTATCATATAAGTTATTCACCTTTTGCTCAAATGAACTATCTCCCATATATCCACTGTATATACTATCAGTGCTTCTAGCTTGATTAGTAAGTGTTGTTTTTATAGAGTCATAATAATAGTTTTGAGCATAGAATATAAATAGCCCTTCAAATAGTGTTACAGTTATAATAATTATTATAAAATAATTCTTTATTATTTTTTTTCTAAGTCCTTCAAAGTGTATCACTATTGTTCTTCCTTTCTCCAACAGTAACCATATCCCCAAACCGTTTGTATAAATTTAGGTTTTGATGGATCATCTTCTATTTTATTTCTTATTCTTCTTATGTTTACATCAACTATCTTAAAATCATATAGATAGTTAGTTCCCCATACCTCATCTAAAATTTGATCTCTACTTAAAGATTGCTTTTCATTTGTTATTAAAAACTTAACTATTGAAAATTCTGTTGGAGTTAATTCTATATCTGAATTATTTTTAGTTAATTTTCTTTTTTCTAAATCTAATACGAAAGGTCCACTTTCTATTATACTTTTATTCTTTGCATTTGCTTCTCTATTAATTCTTCTTGAAAGAGCACTTACTCTCATAAGCAGTTCCTTTATACTAAATGGTTTAACCATATAATCATCTGCTCCAGATATAAAACCTTCTATTTTGTCTTCTTCCTGAGATTTAGCTGTAAGCATTATAATACCAACTGAATCAAAATTGTTTCTTATATGCTTGCATACATCTATTCCACTCATATCAGGTAACATAACATCTAGCAATGCTATAGATATATTTTTTTCATTTGTTATTTTATCTATAGCTTCTTGTCCTGTCCCTGCTTCTATAACCTCATAACCTTCTCTTTTTAAATTTATGCTTACAAAACTTCTTATACCTATTTCATCTTCTAAAATTAAGATTTTTTCATTCATAATACTTCCTCCCTCCAACCTAATAAATAGGTAAAAAATACCCTTTTATTGCTTCATTTGGTATATCTAATTTTTTTAATACTTCAGGACTATTTATAAGCAACATAAATGATGCATTTTCATTTTCTAAAATTATATAACCTCCATTATTAGTATTTGAATTAGCAGTTTTACTTTCATCAACATTATTTTTATTTACCTTACTAATAGTAAATAACTTTATAGGCTCTGTATGTTGAGTATCATAATACATAAATTCAAAATAAAGTTTATTGTCTTTTGGAACTTCTTCAATATATATTTTATTAGCTAAATTATTAGGTATAAGCAATTTAAAATTATTAGAGTAATTGTAATAAACTTGACTTACAAATACTAAATTTGATTCTTCATTTTCTTTTCCATTCCAACTATACCAACTTACATTAGCTGATGTTTTTTTATTATATCCTCTAGTGTTATTGTTAATTATAGGTATTTCCACAACTCCATCGTTGTTAATATCCTCTGGAGCCATATAATATTGATTTTTTGTTTTTATATCATTTTCTTCAAATGCTTTCATTAATTTATTTCCACTTAAATACAGTATTTGAGTAAAATAAGATTCTCCACCTGTAAAAGGCTTATAACCTAAGATAATTGCTTTTTTATCTTTTCGTACCTTTTTTATATCTATATATACATTATCTAAACTTTTTACATCGTTTATTGTTGTATAATCTTTAAGTCTTATGTATTTATCAAAATAAGTTAAACTCACTATCATTTTATGAGTTTCGGGGTTTAGACTGCATATAACAATATCAGGAGTTCCATCATTATCTAGATTCCCTATGAAAATTTTTATATCTGTATATGCATTTGAGTCTTTTATCCAATTTGGGTCAAACCTATATAGTCTAGTTATTTTATTATTCTTAAATTGGCATATATCTAAATTACTCTTATTTCCATCTTTAGTTAATAATATTATCTCTTTATTCCCATCATTGTCTAAGTCAGAAAAGTTTGCATACTCAATGCTTTCACCTTTAACTAAATATTCATCTACAACAGAATATACGCTATCTTTTCCATAGTTCATTATTGAAAAACCAACTTTTACATTTCCTTCATCTACATCGTCTTTCTTTTGGAATACAACTAATTCATTTACTTTATTTTTATCTAAATCAATTTCATTTATAGAAGATACATTTGAAGAATTTTTAGGTAATAATGGTTTTGCTCCTTTTAATGCATTTTCTATATTAACTTTCAAATTTAATTTTTGTTCATTGTACAAAGGCTTTCTGATTAATTGTTCAGGTGATGCTGTACTTGTAGCACATCCTACATTTAAGAACCCTGCAAATAAAATCAATACAATTAATTTAAATAGCTTCATTTATTTTTCCTCTCTAGTTTTTAAATACGCTTTAAACTTCTCTAGATTTTCTAGTTCTTTTTCTCTAATTTCACTAGAAATATTTCCTCTTCCTAATCTATCTGCCATCGATATTAAAGCAACCTCATTATAATCAATTTCTTTTAGCATCTCTTCACAACTAAAAAAAGGTAAGTTTTTATCAAAAAATAATGGTTGCATGTGATATCTAACTAATTTAGAAACTGTATATTTTAATTCTTCATCATCTGTAAGCTTGTCCAAAATTTTCTTAGAAATTTGTTCACCTTCTACATCATGATTATAAGAAGTAATCCTTCCCTTTCTAATCTTAGTAGTAGTAATCTTTCCAATATCATGAAGAAGTGCTGCCCACATAAAAGATAAACTATTTTTAGAAAATTTCTTTATTTGAGCTGCATTATCTAAAACTAATAAAATATGGTTTAGGACATTTCCCTCTGGATGATATTTTGGGTTTTGATCTATTCTTTCAAGCTTTAAAAGTTTGTCTTTAAGCTCAAAAGAATACCTCTCATCTGAAAGTATTTTTTTTATATATAAAGAAGGTGTTTCATCTTCTATTAAATGATTACTAATTTCTTTAAAAGTTAATTCTTGACTCATAGTGTACACATCCTTATGTTAATTTTTAAATTTCCAAAACAAGAGCTTATTAAAATAAGCTCTTGTTTTGAATTTTTATTCTTGTGCATTATCTATCTCATCTATAACTTTTGTTTCTTCTTCAATTTTTTCATATTCTTTATTTTTTGCTAATTCCTCATTTTTTATAACTTTATTATTTCTAGATTTATTATTTGAAGTATTAGCTTTATTACTTTTTGGAAACAAATTAAAATTTAGCTTAATTCCATTTTTTTTCTGGTTATTATTTGAATTAGCTTTTATACCATACTTTGATTTATCTCTTTCTGGAACTAAATCATTTAATACTATTTCAGCTTCCTTATCTTCTTTATCCATAATCTCATTTAATACTACTTGTTCCTTTGATACTTCTTTTATTTTATTTTGTTTATTCTTATCAGTTCTTTTCCTTGGTTGAACTTTACTATTTTTCTTAGCTGATAATCTCATTTATATCCCCCCTTAAATTTATTACTACACTATATTTATATTTAAGAGGGCTTGTAATTATTTGTTATTATTCATATATTTAGGCGGCTTAGGTCCTATATATTGATATATATAAGTTTTTAACCTACCATTGTATAATTTTCTCTTTTTAGTAGCCTTTTTATTAAATGCATTTTCAAAGTCTTCATATGAAGTAACCATATAATAAGACCATGTTTTAAGCTCTTTAAATGCATAACCTAAATCTTTATATAGTTTTTTTACAGTTTGCTGATCTTCTAATCTTTCTCCATAAGGAGGGTTTGTCACTATAAATCCAAATTTTTCTTCGCTTTCAAAGTTTTTAGCATTAAAAACTTTAAACTCTACATATTCTTCTACGCCTGCAAGTTCTGCATTTTTTTGAGCTATCATAACAGCTTCTTTGTCTATATCATATCCTTGAATTTTAAAATCTACATCTGTATTCATTTTTTCAAATGCTTCTTTTCTTACATCCCACCATATATTTTTATCCATAGTAGTCCACTTTTCAGATATAAATTCTCTATTAAGTCCAGGAGCCATATTCAGTCCTAACATAGCAGCCTCTATTACTATAGTTCCAGATCCACACATTGGGTCAACAAATATTCTTCCTGGCTGCCAAGGTGTTAACTGCACCATAGCAGATGCCATAGTTTCTCTTAATGGAGCCTTTGTTGATACTTCTCTATATCCTCTTTTATGAAGTGCCATTCCACTTGTATCTAGTGTTATAGTTACTATGTCTTTATGAATAAACACTTGTATTGGATATTTTTCTTTAGTTTCTGGTAACATTCCATCTTCTTGATAGCTAGTTTTCAAACTTTCAACTACAGCTTTTTTTACAATTGCTTGTATATCTGAAGTGGAAAATAATTTAGATTTTATTGAAGATGCCTTTGAAACGGGGAATTCTCCACCATATGGAATGTATTTTGACCAATTTATAGCTTTTGTGCTTTCAAATAAATCATTAAAAGTTTTAGCTTCAAACTCAGCAACTTTTAAAAGAACTCTTTCAGCAGTTCTTAGCCATATATTAGACATAGCTATTCCTTTTTCATCCGTTTTGTAAGTTACTCTTCCATCTTCAGTTTTTATTACTTCATAACCTAAATTTGATATTTCATTTTTTAATATTTTTTCTATACCGAAAAAACACGGTGTTATTAATGTATAATTTTTCATGTCTTCCTCCTATTGCTTGATACTATCATTCATATTGCCCATTCGATAACCTAATAAATCTAAAGTTATATACCTAAATCCAATATCTTTAAACTTATCATGTGTAGTTTTTAATAAATTTTTATCAAAAAATTTATGTATCTCATTTTCTTCTACTTCTATTCTCGCTAAATTGCCATGTAATCTTACTCTAAATTGTTTAAATCCTAAATCCTGTAAGTATTCTTCACTTTTTTCAATCATTCTAAGCTTATCATTTGTTATAACTTCTCCATAAGGTATTCTTGTAGCTAAGCATGCAAATGCAGGCTTATTAAATGTAGGAACATTAAGTTCTTTTGATAAGCTTCTAATTTCTTTTTTCGTTAATAAACTGTCCTTTAAAGGGCTTTTTATATCTAACTCTTCCAATGCTTTTAAGCCTGGTCTGTAATCGCCTAAATCATCTAAATTTGTTCCATCTAAGACATAATTTATGTTATTATCTTTAGCTATATTTTTTATATTCGTAAATATAGTTTTTTTACAGTAGTAACATCTTTTTTCATCATTTTCGATAAATTCTTTAACATCAAAGTCATCAATTTTTATAACTATATGTTTTACACCTAATGATTTGGTAAATTCCTTAGCTTCTTCTATTTCTCTATTTGAATGCATCATAGCATGTATAGTAACTGCTGCGCATTTATCTCCTAACACATCATGTGCCACTTTTAATAAAAAAGTACTATCTACTCCACCTGAAAATGCAATTAAAACACTTTCCATTTCTTTAAGTTTATTCTTTAGAATATTTAGCTTATTTGAAGTATCCATTCCCACATACCTCCCCCATTTTCTAATACATTTAATTATATACAATATATAGTTTTTAATCAAACATTTTAGAAGATGTGTCGATATTGTAATATTTTGTTTTTATTTGACTTTTTAACTTTAATATATATTAAAACAAAAAAGAGTTGTCTCAATTGATAAGACAACTCTTTTTATTTATTTAACTTAAAATACTTACTACTTTAGATATATAAATTTAATAAGTTCTTTTTCTATTTTTATGCTTTAATAATTCTTGTTTATAAAGTTCTCGCCTTTCTCTTTTTATTTGCAATTCTCTCTCTCTTCTTGCTTCTTTTTCTTTTTTAGATTTAATTGTATAAGCCCCAATCCCTTTTAAAGTTGATACCACTCCTATAGCTATAGATATCTTAGGTAATAGTTTAACTATCTCTAAGTTAGTAAATAGCGTTTCTAACATGTTATTATCTATAAAAGTTGGTACTAAAAAAAACGGAGTCCATGATGCTAAAATACTTAGCAATGTAGAAAAAATTGAGTTTTCTTCATCTTCAATAGCCTTAAAAGATATATAAAATGCTATCATATATATAATAGGCGGTATCATAAAAAACATTATGTCATTTGTTGCATTATTAGAGTTGCTTTTTAAGTTTATATATACCATAGTATATGTAACTATTTCTATTGAAAATAGTACTGCAATTATAATTGAAAGAGATCTTATCATAGAGCTATTTTGTTTTTCCCCCATCAGCTGCCTCCCTATTTAGATTTTAAAAACAATATAGTTAACTAAAACTTTTAATTACATCTAAAATATTATCACATGATTCTGAATTTTAATACTAAAAATATCCAGTTTTTATTCAAAATTTTTATAAAATTTATTCATATTGTAATACTTTGTTTTTATTTGAGTTTTTTACATATATATTATAAACTTATCATGGAGGGGATATTATGACTTTAAATTTTAAACATTTAAATGACCTACTTAAATGTAATAAAAATATAAAAATTGGGTTTATAGAAAATACTAATACCTTAGAAATTAAAAACTTATCAAAAATACTTTTAACATTAGATCTAAAAAGCAATGATATAGAAAATAATGCTAAGATTATTTATGAGGCTATTACAAGCTTAGAAAATATAACTTTGTACATACCAAAAATTTATATACCAGAAAAAATGGATTAGTTATACTAATCCATTTTAATATTATTTTATTTCTTTACCTTTATATAGTTTTAAACTCATTACCATAGATATTGTTATTATAAGTAAACTTATTATAACTGTGATCATAGTAAATCCTACTGAACTTATTATTCCAATAATATTATCTATAGATTCTTTACTTGAGCCAATCTCTTGAACAATACCCGTTCCTACTGATATTATTACAAAAAGAACTAAAAAATTTATTATTTTTCCTTTTGTTACTCCAAATTTTAAAACTATAGGAATTATAACTGAGGTAAGTAATACTGATGACAATACACCTGTTGTTATTAATAATTCTAAAGGCACATAAGTTTTATTAACTTTGACCATAATAAAGTATACTACTAATAATAAAATCATAGATATTATAGCTCCAAATATACCTAAAATATATCTAGATATTACATACTCACTTCTTTTTATAGGAAGTGTTGATACAAGGTTGTCTATACCATTTATATCTTCATAAGCCATAGTTTGATATACAATTAAATATGAACCTATACAGAATAACATATTTAGAAACGCGGGAGAAAATATCGATACTATAATCCATGTACAAAATACAATACCAATACTTTTTATAACCGAACTTAAATTATTTAAACTCATCTTCGTAAGATTAATTATATTTACCATAATTAACACCCCTTTGTATAATACATTAATATATCTTCTAAATTTGCATTATCATATACTACTTCTTCACCAAATACTTCATAAGCATTTTTAACATTAGATGTCATACCATTAAACCCAAAAGAATTTTCAGTATATGATATTAATTCTTTTTTTGTATCTACATCTAACAAGTCTTTCTTTCCTCTTATTATTTTATGATTCTCAAGTATATCCTCTTTATTTCCCGAAAGGATTATATTTCCTTCGTATATAAATACAAGAAAATCTGCTACTTTATCTAAGTCAGATGTTATATGAGTTGAATAAAATACTGTAGCTTCTTCTTTTTCTATATGTTCCTGTAAAATTTCAAGAAATTCATTCCTTACTAATGGATCTAAGTTCGCTGTTGGTTCATCCATTATTATCAACTTTGGATGATGTGATAGTACCATTACAAGTTCAAATTTCTTTTGTTGTCCTTTTGAAAGTTCTTTATATACTTTGTTTTCATTTAATTTAAATTGCATTATATATTTTTTATATAGTTGTTCATCCCAATTTTTATAAAATGGTTTTATTGATTTTTTTATATTTTTCAATTTATTTTCTTTCATATAACCGGATACCTCTCCTATGTATCCTACGATTTCTTTTATTTGAATATCATCAACTTGACTTTCTTTATCAAATACTTTTATAGTTCCACTATCTTTTTTCAGCATGTTCATAATCAACTTCATAGTTGTTGTTTTTCCTGAACCATTAGGCCCTATAAAACCAGTTATATAACCTTTTTTAATTTCAATATCATTTATTGTTAATTTAAAATCTCCTAGTGTTTTATTTAAATTTTTTATATCTATAGCACTCATTCTCTAACCTCCTTAGACTTCTTCATATAAACTTTTAAATATTTCTATACCTTCTTCTAAACTTATACCTATTGACTTTGCTTGTTTTATAACTATTTCAAGTTTATTTTCTATTTCATATAAAGCTGTTTCTCTTAATCTATCTTTATTTTGCATAGACACAAAGGTGCCTCTTCCTGAAACC
Organism: Paraclostridium bifermentans; assembly: GCF_019916025.1. NCBI lineage: Bacteria > Bacillati > Bacillota > Clostridia > Peptostreptococcales > Peptostreptococcaceae > Paraclostridium > Paraclostridium bifermentans. Next base: position 2,145,315 of record NZ_CP079737.1, read on the forward strand.
GTCTCTATAAAACCTTCTTTTTCAAGTTCCTCATAAGCCCTTTTTATAGTTATAATACTTACCTTTAGTTCTTTTGCAAAATTTCTTATAGAAGGTAATCCTTCCCCTTGCTTTAGTGTAGAATCTAAAATTTGATTTTGAATTTGATTTTGAATTTGTTCATAAAGTGGAGTTGTAGATGTATTACTTATATTTATATTCAATTTCACACCTCATTTCTTTAATATAATATGCATAGTGTATATAAAATGTATATATTATATATATACACTTTATATACACTGTTGTCAACTTTATCTTCTTTAAATTTAATAAAATAAAAAAAGAACCTTTATATAAAGGTTCTTTTTTTATTTTATTAAAAGTTTTTCTTTCCATTCATCTTCTTTAAATCCTATAAGTACATTTTTTCCATCAAATGCTATAGGCCTTTTTATAAGCATTCCATCACTAGCTAAAATTTCTAGTAATTTATCATCACTTTCACTTTTAACTATATCTTTAAGTCCAAGTTCTCTATATTTAACTCCACTAGTGTTAAAGAATTTTTTTAATTCATATGTGCCTGTTTTATACATAGTTTCTAATTCTTCTTTGCTAGGAGGATTTTTTACTATTTCTATTTCCTCAAAATCTATATTATTATCATTAAGCCAAGCCTTGGCTTTCCTAACTGTAGATCATCTAGAATATCCATAAAATTTTAACATATATATCACTTTCCTTTACTGTATTTTTTATATTATTACACAGTTTTCTACATGTTAAAACATTTTCTTAAAATAAAATTTAATCATTCCATGGAACAACTTCAACCTCTCCATAGCATCTATCATTTAAACGGTTAGAATACTCTCCTTTATAATTAATGATATATAAAACTACTAACTCCACGTATCTAGTACCTATTTGAAGTATATTCCACATATCTTCAACTGTTAAATTAGCTCTTTTAGTTTTTCGTGTTGGATGAACAACTTTATTTCTAAAATATGTAAATATATCAACTCCATCATTGAACTTGTTATAAATATATTCATTAAATAAATTTAATTCTTCTTTTCCATAATATATGCTACACGCATCTAATAAGATTCTTATATTGTCAGAGGCTGTATTTTTTTCAAACTCTACATCAGTTAAAATTTTATTTTTTTCAACGACAACAACATAAGACAATGTTTCTAGTGCGATTTGTAAGGATACAACATTATTTTCTATACTTATATTATCTATAGATTCTATGTACCAGTCTACTACATGCTTTAACGCTGGACCATAGTAAGAATCATGCAATTTTCTGCACATTAAGTTCATATATTTTTCAATATTATGATGATTTGCTATAGTGTCAGACCATGTAGGAACATATTTAAATGGAGTTGTTAAAGACTCCTTCCATAGCCTAAATGTATTTTGATTGTCTTTATATCCCATTACCATACATATACCTATATATCTTCCAGCTAAAAAGCTAAGCGTATCTGATATCTCATCTAATAGTTTAAATATATATGTTGACTTAAATACTTTATTATCTTTTCTTTTTATTCTTCCTATATGTGTAATTATGCTACCATTTTTAAACCTTAACTCTTCATATAGTTCTTTTTTATAATCGTATCTTTTGTCAATTATTATCTCATATCCACTTATTTCAAACTCAATTCTTCCAGCAAACAATTTATCCATATACTTTATAAGTGTTCCTTGCTTTTTGTCAAAGTTTACAATATGAAAATCTATGTAATCCACATATCTATTTTTTGATTTTATTATTCCGCTGCTAACGTATCCATCTACATAATTTTTTTGTATATTATTTATATTAACTTGGAAAGGCTGATATCCATGGACTTCTACCATTCCCTCCAGATAATCATCTTTAAGAATTTCTAAATCTATATTTTTATGACCTAGTACTTTAGCTTCAAAATTTATACATACGGGAGGACTAATTCTATAGTAGATCCGGCCCTTACATTTATATAGCTTATCTAGGTAAATGCAAAAATTTCCTTCATGAATAACTATATCTTCATCAATTCCATATTCTAAATAAGGAGACGATATAGCTTCTTTTACTACCTTCATTTTTAGCCCACCTTCATTTTACATAGTTGTCTTAATATTATAACATATAAGGCAAATAAACAACATTTATTTGTCTTGTTTCAAAATTGAATATAGTTTTAAATCTGTATACATACCCTTATGAATCCTATCACTTCTTAATATCCCATCTAAGCGCATTCCACTTTTTATCATAACTTTTTCAGATGCAGCATTTCCTGATATACATTTAGCTTCTATTTTATTTAAGTTCATATTTTTAAACCCAAAATCTATAACACTGCAAAGAGCTTCTGTTATTATTCCTTTATTCCAATAGTCACTATTTAATATATATCCAACCTCAGCTTTATTATTTAATTCACTATAACTTGAAAATCCACACATACCAATTAATTTTCCATCTTCTTTTAAAGTAACTCCCCAAGGAGTAGCCTTATCATTTTCATATCCATTTATTATCATATCTAGCATCTTCTTTGTCGTATTTATACTTTTATCAAAATCTATTAACATATATTTTGATAGATAATCATTAGATAGACATCTATGTAATTCATTAATATCATTTCTATAAATTTTTCTAAGTGTTAACCTTTCAGTATGTAAACTTGGTAAATCTCTAAATATATATATCAACAATCTATCCTCCTTATTAAATTTTTCAAATTATATATTCTAATTCTCCACAACCTTACATTATTCGCCAAACATCTTTTTAATCCCTTTATATTATAATATTAAATTTGGTAATAATATCTATTTTTTAATGTTATATAATTTATTGTTAAGTAACTTTCTACTAAATAACTAAAAAGAAGATGTAGTTTATACATCTTCTTTTTACATTGTTTTAAATGATGTTGACAACATAAGTTTAATCCTATTAATTTGATTTACTTCACTTGCTCCTGGGTCATAATCAATTGGAACAATATTTGCATTTTTATAAATTCGTTTAAGTTCCTTGATAACGCCCTTCCCTGTTATATGATTTGGTAAACAAGCAAAAGGTTGCATACATACAATATTTCCAACTCCACTTTCTATAAGCTCTACCATTTCAGCAGTTAATAACCATCCCTCTCCCGCTTGATTCCCAATCGAAACTATCTTAGAAGCTTTACTAGCTAATGTTTCAATACTCTCTGGTATATTAAATCTTTTACTATTTTTCAATGCATTTGAGTAATGTTTTTGATACATCTCGATTGTATCTTTCATTAACTTTCCGCCTAATTTTTTATATTTTTTATCTAACAAATACTCTGATTTATAATAAGTATTATAAGCGCAACTTAAGAAGAAATTTATAAGTTCTGGAACAACAACCTCTACGCCTTCAGCCTCTAAAACATCTACAATATTATTATTTGCCAGTGGGTGAAACTTAACTAAAATTTCTCCTACCAATCCAACTCTAGGTTTATCTTGTTCCTTTATAGGAAATTCATCAAATTCTTTAACTATGTTATATATATTTTCTTTAAAGTTAGATAGACTGGCCTTTTTTAAACTATCCTTACAAATTTCTAGATGCTTTTGATATAGTTTATTTGCACTACCCTTATATCGTTCATACGGTCTTACTCTATATAAAACTTTCATAAGTAAATCTCCATAAATAGCTGCCATCATAACCCTATTTATAAGCCCTAATGAAAATACACTATATAAATTTCGTTTTTCTTCTCCATTTAAAGATAATGATATTACTGGAATATAACCATAACCTGCATCACTCAATGCCTTTCTCAAGAAACCAATGTAATTTGTAGCTCTACAAACACCTCCAGTTTGTGTTATTGCAACCATAGTTTTACTTAAATCATATTTTCCACTTTTAATAGCCTTAACCAATTGCCCTATAACAATTATCGCAGGATAGCAAGCATCATTATTAACATATTTCAATCCTTCTTCTATAGCTCCGTCATATTCTTTAAGCACTTCGATGTTATATCCACAAGATTTAATTGCATGCTCTACTAACTCAAAGTGGATAGGCGACATTTGCGGCATTAGTATAGTATAATTTGATTTTGTAGATTTATTTATTTTTCCTTTTATATATGTTTTTTTCCTTTTCTCTATCTTTAACCCATTAATATCTCTTTCTTCTATAGATGCTTTTAATGATCTTAATCTTATCTTCGCTGCTCCTAAATTGTTGCCTTCATCTATTTTTATGCATGTATAAATTTTGCCTTCACCATTTAAAATTTCTTGAACTTGATCAGTTGTAACTGCATCTAATCCACATCCAAAAGAATTTAATTGTACAAGTTCTATATTTTTTTCAGAATTCACAAAATTTGCAGCTCTGTAAAGTCTTGAGTGATATGTCCACTGATCAACCACTCTTAAAGGTTCTTCTAACTTTCCTAAATGTGCGACACTATCCTCTGTTAAAACTGCCATGTCTAATGAATTTATCAATTCTGGTATTCCATGATTTATTTCTGGATCTATATGATATGGTCTTCCTGCTAACACAATGCCTCTTTTATTACTTTTATTTATTATTTCTATAGATTTTTCTCCCATATACCTCATATCTGCTTTAAATTTTTCATATTCTTCAAAGCCTAACTCTACACTTTTATTTATCTCTTCTTTACTAATTTCTAAGAAATCTTTATCATAATTTTTTATTTTATTTAATTCTTCTAAAAGTCGTTTTTTTAAAGAACTTTTATTGTGTATAGGTAAAAATGGGTTAATATAATTTATTTTATTTTCTTTAATCTCACTAATATTATTTTTAATTACTTCTGAGTAAGACATTACAACAGGACAATTAAAACTATTGTTGGCATTTTTAAATTCTTTACTCTCACTCCTAATACATGGATAAAATATGTTTTTTATACCTTTTTTTATTAAATTTTGTATATGACCATGAACTAGTTTTGCTGGATAACATGCAGATTCTGATGCAATAGAATCCATCCCCTGCTCATAAACATCCTTTGAAGATGCATCTGACAAAACAACACTAAATCCTAAATTTGTAAATATAGTATGCCATAAAGGATAATCTTCATATATATTTAAAACTCTAGGAATTCCAATTTCTTTTCTTATTGCGCTTTCTGCATCCAATTTTCTATAATTAAACACTCGTTTATATTTATAATCAAATAAATTTATATCAACTTTTTCTTTTCTATATAAACCCATTCCCTTTTCACATCTATTTCCAGATATGAATTTTTCTGAGTTTCCAAAATCATTTACAGTAAGCAAGCAATTATTTGAACACCCCTTACATCTAGACGTACTTATTTTTAAATTTATAGAGTTCATAGATGCTTTATTTAAAAGGGTTGTTATATAACCTTCTTTATACTTTTCTTTTGCAATTATACTTGCCCCAAAGGCTCCCATTATACCAGCTATATTAGGTCTTACAACTTCTCTACATGTTAAATTTTCAAATGATCTTAAAACTGCATCATTATAAAAGGTCCCCCCTTGTACAACAGGATGCTTTCCAATATCTTCAGATGACTTCATTTTTATAACTTTATACAACGCATTCTTTATAACAGAGTAAGAAAGCCCTGCACTTATATCTCCTACCGAATTCCCTTCTTTTTGAGCTTGTTTTACTCTAGAGTTCATAAAAACTGTGCATCTTGATCCTAAATCAACAGGATGTTTTGAAAATAATGCCTTTGTAGCAAATTCTTTTATATCTAGATTTAATGACTTAGCAAATGTTTCTAAAAAAGATCCACATCCAGATGAGCAAGCTTCATTTAAGATGATAGTTTCAATTACACCTTGATTTATTTTTAAGCACTTCATATCTTGCCCGCCTATATCTAATATAAAATCAACTTTCGGTGAGAAAAATTTAGCTCCTTTATAGTGAGCGATAGTTTCTATCTCTCCAAAATCAACTTTCAAGGCACTTTTAATTAATCCTTCTCCATATCCTGTTACTACAGAATTCACAATTTTCGCTTCACTTGGTAATTTACTGTATAGATTATTTAAAATGCCTATAGTTGATCTTAAGGGGTTCCCTTCATTACTTTTATATTCTGAAAATAATAAATTTCCACCTTCGTCTATTAATGCAACTTTTGTAGTTGTAGACCCTGCATCAATTCCTAAAAAACATTTACCTTTATAGCTTGATATATCTATTGATTTTACTATATTTTTTTTATGTCTATTTTTAAAAAGTTCATATTCTCTTTCGTTATCAAACAATGGTTTAATTTCAGAGTTAACTACATCTTCTATATCTTTTAAACTTTCTATGTTTTTTATTAAATCACTAAATAACATATAGTCATTTTTATATGATAATGCAGCACCCATAGCTATGTACAACTGTGCATTTTCAGGAAATATAATATTTCCTTTCTCTAATTTTAGTACATCTATAAACCTATTTCTTAGTTCTGATAAAAAATATAGCGGTCCTCCTAAAAATGCAACATTACCTTTAATTTTTCTTCCACAGGCCAATACACTAATCGTTTGGACAACTACAGCATGAAATATGCTAGCAGCTATATCTTCTTTTCTAGCTCCTTCATTTATAAGTGGTTGTATATCTGTTTTAGCAAATACTCCACACCTAGCGGCTATGCTATATATATTTTTATAGTCTTTGGCTAAATCATTTAGCCCTTTAGCATCAGTTTTTAATAATATTGCCATCTGATCTATAAAAGACCCTGTACCTCCAGCGCATATCCCATTCATTCTCTGTTCTATACCATTAGTCACATATATTATTTTAGCATCTTCTCCACCAAGTTCTATAACCACATCAGTTTCTGGATTATAAGTTTCAATCGCCTTTGTACTTGCTATTACTTCTTGAACAAATTCTACATTTAATTTTTTTGCTAATTTCATACCTCCAGATCCGGTTATAACAACAGATACTCTATTATCACCTACACTATCATAGGCTTCACTTAATAAACTTATAACTGAATTTTTTATATCTGATAAATGCCTTTTGTATGATTTAAATATCATATTTTTACTATCATCCAATACAATAACTTTTACTGTAGTTGATCCAATATCTATACCTATATGAAAATCATCTATCATAAAATCTCCCCCCATTATTTAGGACAAATTGATTATCACTATAAAATATGAATTTTTACTTCATCATATTACATATACTATTTTTAGCTACAGTATTTAAAACCATCACAATGCGAACTTTTTTTATATTTTACTTTTAATCATACGTATATTATAATTAAATTAACAATTTTTATAATTTTTTTCACATATTAGGAGGTATTTATGGTTCAAATATATAAGGGAAATATATTATTTACGAAAATTAAAGATAAATTTGAAATAATAGAAAATGGTTTTATAATAGTTAAAAATGGAAAGATACTAGATTTATATAAAAACTTACCAAGTGAATATCAAAATTTTGAAGTTATAGATTTTAGTAATAATTTAATAATTCCAGGAATGAATGATTTACATTGTCATGCACCTCAATTTAGAAATTTAGGAATGGCTATGGATAAAGAGTTAATACCTTGGCTTGATAATTACACATTCCCTGAAGAAGGAAAATTTAAAAGCATAGAATATTCAGATAAAGTTTATAAAAATTTTATAAAAGAGGTTTGGCGACATGGGACCACTAGAATAGCTGTTTTTGCAACCGTTCATAAAGAGTCTAGCATAAGGCTTATGGATTTATTTAAGCAAAGTGGACTTGGTGCTCTTGTTGGAAAAGTTAATATGAATATAAACTGCACAGACGACTTATTAGAAAATACAGAAAAGTCAATTTCTGATACTGAGTATATATTAGAAAATTATTATAATGCTGATGAACTGGTTAATCCTATAATTACGCCAAGATTTATACCTAGCTGTAATAGTGAACTTTTAAAATCATTAGGTGATTTAGCAGTTAAGTATAATGTACCTACTCAATCTCATCTATCTGAGAATTTAGGAGAAATAGATTGGGTTAAACAACTTCAACCAGAATCTGAATTTTATGGAGATGCTTATAATAGATTTAACTTGTTCGGTCAAACTAAAACTTTAATGGCTCATTGTGTTTATTCTTGTAATAAAGAATTAGAACTTATGAAAAAAAATAACGTATTTGCAGTTCACTGTCCGAATTCAAATTTAAATTTGGGAAGTGGTATTATGCCTGTTAGAAAATTTTTAGATAATGATATTAATATAGCACTTGGCTCAGATATTAGTGGAGGTCACGATTTATCTATATTCAAAGTTATGGTAAATGCTATACAATGTTCTAAACTTTTTTGGGTTAATTCAAATAAGCAAGTAGATTTTTTAACTCTCTCAGAAGCTTTTTATATGGCTACAAAAGGTGGAGGAAGCTTTTTTGGAAAAGTCGGTAGTTTCGAAAAAAACTATGATTTTGATGCCTTGATTTTAGATGATAGTAATTTAAATCCTGAAAGTTATAGTTTAATTGAAAGGTTGGAAAGATTTATATATATAGGTGACGATAGAAATATTATCCATAGATATGTAAGAGGAGAAGAAATCTCAGACCCTAAATTTTATTAAATTTTACATATATTTTCTCCTATTAAAAATCTTTAACCGTAAATACTATGTTTAGATAAATTATTTGTAATTTGTCTAAATAAAATTTAAAGGAGTTTTTGTATGTCAAAATTCACAGGCGTAGTTAAATGGTTTGATAATGATAGGGGATATGGATTTATATCCGCTAACGATGGAAACGATGTTTTTGTTCATTTTTCTAATGTTAAGGAAAATGGACATTGTAAGGATTTGCACGAAGGAGAAGAAGTAGGTTTTGATGTAATAGATGCTCCAAAAGGTTTATCTGCTATAAATGTTCATAAAATGTAAATAAAAAATTCTTACTGTATAATTATATATTACAGTAAGAATTTTTTTGTTGCAATCTTTGTTTTTTTCTAGTGTCTATTGTGAATTTTATCTGATATATCATTTTTTATACTATCTATCTTGTTTTTCGTATCTTCTATTTTATTTTTCGTGTCATCAACTTTATTATTAACTTTATCTTTTGTATTGTTTATATCTCTATCTATTTCATTAACTTTATCTTTGGCATTATTTACATCTTTATCTGCTTTATTTATTTTATCACTTACTTTATCTTTTGCACTATCTGCTTTATTTTTTGCTGTGCTTAACTTATCTGATGCTGAATTAACCTTATCTGTAGCATTATCTATTTTAGAATTTACTTTATGTCTAGCTGAATTAACATCTCCTCTAGCACTACTTATTTTGCTATTTGCATCATTAATTTTAGAGTCTAATCCTGCAGTTAAATCTCCTGCTGAATCCAACGCATTATTTGCATCTTTTAATGTAGATTTAGCAGAATCAACTTTATCAGAAAAACTATGTGCAAATTCAGTTAAAGAGCTTATATGCGAATCTGTATCAAGTTCATCAAATTTATCTCTTATTTTTCCTGCTACATCAATATCTACGCTACTTTCCTTAGTAGTTGTTTTCTCTTCCTTTTTTTCTTTTATATTATCATTTGAACAACCTGTTAAAATCATAGTAGAAATTAATGCAGTCATCAAAAATATTCTCTTTTTCATAATTACCTCCTATTTACTTAGAATTCTAACCTTTTTACTATTTTATTATTTTACTATATTTTTTTCACTTTGTATACAATTAAATTATTTTTTTTTATTATTTTAATAAACTAAGTTTCATAGGCTATACACTTTTTTAGTAATCAGAGTTTTCTTAAACATAAAAAAAGCCGATTATTTTAAATCGACTTTTTATTTATATGAAGTTTTAATATATTTTTCCTGGATTTAATATATTCTTAGCATCAAACGCTAATTTTATATTTTTTATTATATCCATATATGATTCACTTTGAGATTCATTTAAATATTCTTTTTTTGCATATCCAATTCCATGCTCTCCTGAAACTTGACCACTAAGTTCTCTAGATTTTTCATACATCTTTTCAAAAGTTTCTTTTAACTTTGTATCCCATTCAGATTTATTTAATTCATCTCTTAATATATATATGTGTAAGTTTCCATCTCCTGCATGACCAAAACTTTTAATTCTTACATTCAATGTCTCTTGAAGTTCATTCGTAAACTTTATAAATTCTGCCACTTTATCTCTTGGCACAACAACGTCACATTCATCCATTTCAGTTGTAGTAGCTTTTATAGCTTCTAAAAATGCACCCCTAGCTGACCATATAGATTCATTTCTTTCTTGAGTGTCTGAGATAAATACATCATAAGCTCCACACTCTAAACAAAGTTTTGCCACTTGGTCATATGCCTTTTCAATTTCTTCTTTACTGTTTCCATCAAATTTTAATAGTAAGTACGCATCTGATGTATTATCTGGGAATTTCTTACCTAAAAATTCTTCTGCTGCAAGTATTACATCTCTTTCCATAAACTCAATAGCAGTTGGTATACACTTAGATTTTATTATTTTTGGAACTGTCTCTATTGCTGTTCCTAAATCTGGGAACGGAATAAGTAAACTTATATCTTTTTTAGGTAATGGCAATAATTTAAGTATAGCTTTAGTTACTATTCCTAATGTCCCTTCTGATCCAACTAATAAATCTTTTATACTATAACCTGAACTGTTTTTTACAACTTTTCCGCCAACATTAATTACTTCTCCATTTGCAAGTACAACTTCTAATCCTCTTACATAGTCTCTTGTAACTCCATATTTAACAGCTCTCATTCCTCCTGCATTGGTATTTATATTTCCACCAATTGTTGCACTTTTTTCACCTGGATCTGGAGGATAAAATAAATCCATTTCACTTACATATTGACCTATAGTCATAAGTAATACTCCAGGTTCTACTGTTAATGTTAAGTTCTCTTCATCTAACTCTATTATTTTATTCATTTGACTTAAATTTATCATTATTCCACCATAAATAGCTACAGCGGCTCCAACTAATCCAGTTCCTTGTCCTCTTGGTGTTACAGGTATGTTATTTTCATATGCATATTTCATTATTTTAGAAACTTCTTCTGTGCTGTGAACATTTACTAAAACTTCAGGGTATTTTTCAACTCCTCCTAATTCATCATGAGAGTAGTCTTCATTTATTTCCTCTCCTACTAAAATATTTTCAACTCCACATACACCTTTTAAAAATTCAATATCTTTTTCATCTATTTTTTTATACATTGTATTTTCCCCCGATCCTTATTCTAATGTAGCTACAACTTCGTCCATTACTTCATAGTCATTTGTTTTTTCAAGTTCTAAGTCCTTAATAAGTCTAGGTATTACATCATATACATCTCCTACAATCGCATAATGAGCTGTATCAAAAATAGGAGCTTTTTCATCTTTATTTATAGATATTATACATTCTGATCCATTCATCCCTGCAACAAACTGTATAGCCCCTGATACCCCACAAGTTATTATTAACTTAGGCTTTACAGTCCTACCACTTAATCCAATTTGTTTTTTAGCATCTATCCATCCAGATTCTACTAAAGGTCTTGTTCCTGCAACTTGCCCGCCTAGTAAATCAGCTAATTTATATAGCATTTCCATGTCTTCTTTTTTCTTAATAGCTCTACTTCCAACTATTATAACTTCTGCATCTTCTATTCCTACTTCTTTAGTTTTATTGTTAATTTCTAAAACTTCTATATCAGATTTCAATTTATTTTCATCTATATTACATAAGGTAACCTTACCTGTTGGATGGTCAACTTTTTCTGGAGCTGAAAATATTTTATATCTAACTGTAGCAAACTGCGGTCTATGATTTGGTGTATGTATATGTGCCATTATATTACCACCAAAAGCAGGTCTTATTTGGTCTAAGTCAGTATTTTCTTGAACATCCAGTATTGTACAATCTGCTGTTAATCCAGTTTTAAATCTAGCTGCAAGCCTTGGAGCTAAACTTCTACCAATTGTAGTTCCTCCAAATAGTAATATAGTTGGTTTTACTTCTTTGATAAAATCCTCTACACATGCAGTATATGGTTCAATCTTAAACTCTTTTAAATCTTTGTAATCATATACAAAAACATTATCTACACCATAAGAAAGTAATGCATCTGTTTTGCCTTCTAAATTACTTCCAACAAATATACAGTAAACCGGTTGATTTATTTTTTTTGCCATTTCTTTAGCTTTTCCTATTAATTCAAATGTTACGGGATGTATATCGCCCTCATGATGATCAACATATACTGCTATACCCTTCCATTTATCTTTATCTATTTTTATAACTTCATCTTCTACGAATTCAAATACACCCTTTGGTCCAGTTTTTACACATATCTTACACATTTTACACCCTGCACCAATTTCTAATTTTCCATTATTTAGCTCTATAGCACCAAAAGGACATATGTCTAATACTTTTTTCATTTCTGTAACTTCATCTTGATTTATAACTATTTTAGCCACTTTAAATTCCCCCTTATATTAATTTTAGCTCTTTTATTTTATTTAATAATAAAGATGATACTTCTTCACCCGTCCAAGTTTCTTTTTCTACATTTGAAGTAGGTGGGAAAATTTTTAAAACTTGAGTTGGAGATCCATTTAATCCATAATTTTTTTCATCTTTGTCTTCAAAATCATTAAGGCTAATCATTGGTATTTCTCTATCTTTAGTTTCAAGTTTTAACTTAAAAGAAGGTAATCTTGGTTGAAAAATCTCTTTTTCAACTGTTATTAAACAAGGAAATTTAATTTCACAAATTTCGCGAGTATTAGGCATATCTACTTCTACTACTATACTTTTTTCTTTAGTTTCAATTAATTTTGTTACATTTGTTACATGAGCTATATTTAAAAACTCAGCTATTTCTGGTCCAACTTGTGCAGTATCCCCATCAGTTGTTTGCTTACCACAAATAATTAGATCAGTGTTCCCTAACTTTTTAATTCCTTGTGAAATTGTATATGAAGTTGCAAGTACATCAGCTCCTGCAAATTTTCTATCACTGACTAATGAACCCTCGTCAGCACCCATCATAAAGGCTTCTTGAATTACTTGTTTTGCTTGTGGTGGTCCCATACTTAAAACTTTTATTTTAGCATTATTTTCCTTTTTAATTCTTAATGCTGTTTCAAGAGCGTACAAGTCATATGGATTCATTTTAGAATCGACTCCATCTCTTTTTAAAACCCCTGTCTTTTCATCTACTTCTACTTCAGATGTTCCTGGAACTTGTTTTATACATACTAATATTTCCATATTGCTTCCCCCTTTACTTTACTATCACTGATACTCCATCAGGTATAACAGCTATTTTTGAGTTTTTACCTTTTATGTCAAAAGCCATTTTTAAAGCTTCATCAAAACTATGTGCATGTTTCATATGCATATCTTTAATCATATTAGGGTCACATAAGTTCGTAACCATTATTACTGTAAACTTTTCTAGAATTCTTGCTAATATTTGAAACTCCCATTGGTCTGGAATAGTTTTATCTTTTGGAATTTTTCTTACTTTTTCTAATATTTCACTAGGTGAAGATGCATTTGCTACGCTATCATAAAAAGATTGACCTCCATGTCCATCATTACATGCAGATATCATAATTATTACTCCACCATCTTTGCATGTAGCTTCTGCTGCAGTCATACCTTTTACAGTTTGATATATATTTTGATCTAATGGATAACCTCCATTTGTACTAACTACAATGTCAGCATCAACTTTATCAACTTTTGATAGTTTAGTTACAAATTCACAGCCTACCTCATGAGCTTCTTTAACATCGCCTGCAAAAGCACCTATAACTTTTTTATCTTTATCTATGACTACATTTAAAATAAAGTCTAAATTAACGCTTTGCGCTGCATACAACATATCTCTATGAATTGGATTATTTTTTAGATTTCCTGTTCTAGCGTAAGGACTATCTATAAATTCAGAACAGTGATTGTACATTATGGTTTTAGCAGATGCAACTCCTGGAAGTACACTTTTTCTTCCACCTGAAAAACCTGCAAAAAAGTGTGGTTCTATGAATCCTTCAGCTATTAATAAATCAGTTTCTATAATTGCTTTATTTACAATTAAATCTCCTCCAGATGGAAGTGTTCCAACTTTGACCATAGCTTGTTCATCTGTTGAAAAGTGCATAATTATTTGCTCATTATCCACTATTTCTTCTCCCATTTTATATACAAGTTCTTCTCTAGTGCTAGGTCTATGAAACCCTGTTGATATTATTATTTTTATATCTATATCAGGGTTTGAATTTCTTATTTCCTTAAGCATTATAGGTAACGTTATCCTACTTGGTACAGGTCTAGTGTGATCGCTAGTTATTATAACCATGCTTTTTTTTCCCTTAACTAGATCTTCTAATTTTTCACTTCCTATAGGATTATCTAAAGCTTGTTTTACTATCTCACCTTCACTTAATCGAGATTTAAAATCATGAGCTTTGGATTGCAAAACTTTTATCATGTTTTCATCTGGTATATTTATGTTCATACCAGTTTTTGAATAAGGTACTTTTAACTCCATTTATGCCCCTCCTCTTGAAATGCAGCACTACTTAGTAGCGTATAGTTTTAGGTTTGTTTAATCGTTTTCCTGTTTCTAATCAACATTGGTATTATGGTCATACCAGTTTGTAATTTCATGATAGTAAATTTTCTAAAGATTTACAAGTATTGTTTTTATTTTAACAAAATATATATTATTATTTGATTTTCAATTTACTTTTTATTCATTTTAAAATTGATAAATATTTTCAAATAAAAAAATATAGATTTCTAAATTTAGAAATCTATATTTTTTCCATAGTAAATTTTATTAAATCTAAGTGCTCTTTCATGTATTTGTATGCACTTTCAGGATCTCTATCTATGATAGCCTCACAGATTTTTTTGTGTTGTAAATTTAAAGTTTCTTCTTCATGGTAAAATTCTACTATCTTTTGTCTTGAATTTATAATAAAATTTTCTAATAAATTTAATGATATTGTATATAAACTTTTTATCAAAAAGTTCTTACTCATGCAAGTAATTTTATAATGTATTTCTTTATCAATTTCGCCTTTATTATAAATTTCATCTTTTTTTGTCAATCTTTGTGAAATCATTTTCAACTCTTCAAGTTCTTCATCCGTTCCTCTTATAGCTGCTAACTTAACTGCTTCTAGTTCTATCATCTGTCTTAATTCAATTATATCTTTATAGTCTCCATTGTTTAAAGTAAACATCATTGATAAAGGTTGCATTAATGATGTTTCAATTTTATTACAAATAAAATTTCCTTCACCTTGTCTACTTTCTATTATCCCCATAGTTTCTAAAACTCTAAGTGCTTCTCTTATCGATGTTCTACTTACTCCCATTTTTTGAGATAATTCACGTTCTGACATTAGCTTATCTCCGTTTTTAAGTTTTCCTTCTAATATCATATTTTGTATCTGATTTATAACTTGTTGATATATCTTTTCATTAGTTATATTATTAAACAATTCAATATCTCCTTATATTTAAATATTTCATTTATATTATACTATAAAAAAATTTGATTTGCTTAAACGACTTTTTAATATTGATATATACATTTAAAAAAAATAAAAGATGCCATTTAAAATAATTTCAAATAGCATCTTTCATTTTTTCTAATTTTCATTAAATTCTATTATAAATATAACAGAGTTTTTTCCGTTTTTTATATTATATTTAAAACCGTGCTCTCTAAGTATTTGACTTACTATATAAAGCCCAAGTCCACTTCCTCCAGTTTTTCTATTTCTTGATTTTTCTACTCTATAAAATGGTTTAAATAATTTATCTTTATGTTTTTCATCTATTGTAATACCTGTATTTTCTATCTCTAAAATTGCATTTTCTTTCTTGTATAAACGTATTAGTAAGTCCGCATTTTCCGGCGAATACTTAATAGCATTGTTTATTAAATTATTTATAGCTTTTGCTATTCTCTCTTCATCCGCATTTATAAATATTTCACTTTGATATTTTACATCTAATTTCAATTCTTTCTCTTCAATTAAATACATTTGTCTTTTTATAAGCTTATTTATTAAACTATTTAAATCAAATTCTTTGCTTTCAGATTTTTTTTCCAAAATTTCAAATTTAGATACCTGAATCATTTCTTCTACTAGAGTTTTTAATTCTTGAGTAGAATCATATGATTTTTGCAAGTATGTATCACGATCTTTATATTTACCAATATTATAAATCATTCCTTCTAATTGCCCACTTATAATGGTTATTGGTGTTTTTAGTTCATGAGATATAGTTGCTATAAACTCTTTTCTTTTAGCTTCTTGCATTCTTTCACTTTCAATTATATCAATAAGAGGTTTTGTTACCCATTTTGAGAATGCATATGAGGTTATTATAGATAATACTATAGCAACACCTATTATTATAGGCATTAAATCCAATATTACTGTAGTTGCTTCATCTACTGGTTGAAGTGGCATACTTATATCCAAATAATATGGAGTATCACTGTCTCTTATATACAAAGCTACAGTTTTTTGATAGTTTTCATAAGAGTCACTAATATTATTAGAATACGGCAAAAATGAAAGTTCTTTATTTCCATATTCAACTTTTCCATTTGAGTCTCTTAATAATACACCTACATTTTCACGCTGTGAAATTTTATATAAATGTTGTTTTAATCCCTCTAAGTCATCTCTTCTTGATCTCGCTGCTAAAACCGTCAATCTATCATTTATAGACTCCACCTTATATTTTTCATAATAAGGTGGTAATAAGAAGTATAAAATAAGATATATAGTTACTATAAGCCCTATAGACAATGTTGTTATTATTAAAAATATTTTTGTACTTATAGCTAATTCTTTCCATTTATTTCTAATTCTTATCAAGGCTGTATCCTATTCCTTTCACTGTTTTTATATATGGAATTCCAATTTTTTTTCTTATATTTTTTATATGAGCATCTACAACTCTAGTATCGCCATAGTAATCATATCCCCATACACTATCTAATAAATTCTCTCTAGTAACTACGTGAGGATAATTTTCTATTAAAGTCTTTAGTATGTTAAATTCTTTTAATGTCAATTCTATTACTTCATTATCTAAAAATGCTTGATATGTGTTTAAATCTAAACTTAACTTTTCAAAACTTAATGTATTAGACTCATTATATTTAGAACTTCTTCTTAAAACAGCCTCTACTCTTTTCATCAATAAAGTAAATGAAAAAGGTTTTGTTATATAATCATCACACATTAATTCAAATCCTTTAACTTGATCACTCTCTTGATTTAATGCGGTTAAAAATATTATAGGTACATCTGAACTTTGCCTTATCATCTTACATACAGCATGTCCATCTAAATTAGGCATCATTACATCTAGTATAACCAAATCAAATTCACCTTTTTTAAAAGCTTGTATACCCTCTATTCCATCATTTGCCGATTCTACACTATATCCTTCTGCACTTAAAAATTCTACTATCAATTCTTGTATGTTACTATCATCTTCTATTACTAATATATTTTTATTTTTCATTATAATTCTCCTCTAAATTTCAAAATCACTTAATATATATATTATAATTTGCATATGAATTTTCTATGAATATATTTTTGCATTATACAAAATTAGTTTATATATAAATATTAGCATAAAAAATACGAGTAGAAAAATAATTCATGTCATTTTTCTACTCGTATTTTACGTTCTTTACTTCGTTATACTTATATATTTTTTAGTACTTATTATATAAAAAATTAAATATATAAAACTAAATATAATTAATGATACTCCTATAAGTTCTAAATGATCTGAGTTGAACATAGAATTGACAGCATATCCTGCTACAATACCATGTATAGACCCAACTATAACAGGGAGTATAAAAAATATTCCTAACTGCTTAAACACTGCTTTATTTATATATTCTTGACTTACTCCAATTTTTCTTAAAGTATTAAACCTTTCTTTATCTATACTAGCATCTTGAATACATTTAAAATACATTATACTACCTAGTGATACTGTAAATACAAGTGCTAAGAAACAACCTACAAAGTACACTCCATTTATAGCATAATATGCACTTTTATCAAATTGATCAGCACTATAAATTTCACTTTTTGAATTTTCTCTCATGTATTGGGCTATTGAGTTAGTGTTTTCAAAATTTTTAAGTGTAATACCTTTAAAATATAATTCTTTTTTATTTAACTTAGTTTTTAAATTTGCATAATCATTATCATTTAAGACTAGTGTACCATTAGTTAATTGTCCCATTATATTAGAAGGTATATTTTTATTAATTTTTATTGATTCATTACTTATTTTTAAATTATCATTTATTTTAAATGCATTCATAACCCTTGTATCTACTAACAAAATTGCCTCACCTTTTTGTGGTTTGTTTTTTTCTATATCTTTCTCATGTTTTACTTTTCCATGTTTTAATAACTTTTCTACATCTGAATATTTAACTAAATACACATCATTTATATACATACTTAAATTTGATTTGTATGGAATTAAATCTACAGTAGTTTTATACTTAACATCTTCGTTACTTAAATTTACAGCCATATCTAAAGACTTATCATCATTTTTGTTTTCACTTGTATAATATATGCTATATGGGTATTCATTTTCAAATCCTGACGAAAAACACGAACTCATACAAAATGCAACCATGATGCAAGTCAAACTACAAGCTATTAATATTGCAGCTTGAGCTAACGTTTTATTATTATCTTTTATCCTAAAAATAATATTATTATAACTTACAATATTTGTTTTTGAGTATAACCTCTTTTTATTTTTTATAATATTTCTTATAAAAATCGAGAAAAATCCTCTGAATAAAAAATGAGTTCCTATAATGGTCATAATTACAGTTGCCATTATAGCTATCGTAAATGGCACATTAGCTTCTTTATATTTTAATATAAACAAGTACCCTAGAATAATTATTATAAATCCTACGACCCCTTTAGTATTGTTTAATTTGTTATTTTCTAATTGGTATATTTTTTTTGCATTTATAAGTTTACTTATATCTGTTTTTATTAAACAAATATATTCTTTTATAAAAACACCAATCAATATAATCAAAAATATTAGCAAAGTCTGAATTACTGAAATAAAGTTTATCTCAAAATTTATTACTTTATTTACATAAGATAGTTTAACTAAAATCATTAAAAATATCTTATTCAAAAGTATTCCAATACCCATACCAATTATCATTGATATTAGCCCAATTATAAGTGCTTCTAATGAAAACATCAGTGCAATCTGCTTATTTTCAACACCCATAAATGTGTATATTCCAAACTCTTTTTTTCTTTGTTCTATAAAAAATTTACTTGAGTAAGAAATAAAAAATATAAAGAAAAATATTAGAACAAAAGCGCACATTCCTCCTGCCATAGATACTGCATTTAAGTCTTTTATTTCAAGGAATTGTTTACTGAAAATTAAAGTTGTGAAATTGTAAAATACAGCAATTGAGAAAACCATAGAGAAAATATAAACTCCATAGTTTTTTATACTTTGTCTTATATTCATTAAACTTAGCTTAAATAAATTCACTTACTTCACCTCCCATAGAAGTTAATAAGTTCATTATTTGCTTAAAGAAATCTTTTCTATTTCCATTACTATCGATTCTAGTGTTTAGCCTACCATCTTTTATGAAAATAATTTTATCTGAGTAACTTGCTGTAAATGCATCGTGTGTAACCATTATTATAGTTACATTAAATTTTTTATTCATCTCTTTTAAACAATTTAAAAGTTCTGATGCAGATTTTGAATCTAATGCTCCTGTAGGTTCATCCGCAAATATAATAGATGGTGAAGTTATGATGGCTCTTGCTGCTGCAACTCTTTGTTTTTGTCCCCCTGATAATTCATATGGATAGCTTTTCAAATGTTTTTTTATGCCAAAGAAACTAGCTAGTTTTTCAACCTCTTTTTGTATTTTATCAGGCTTTTCGTTTGCTATAACAAGAGGTAGTGCTATATTGTCTTCTATACTCATGTTATCTAATAAATTATAGTCTTGAAATATAAAACCTATATTATCACGTCTAAACCTAGATAATTCTTTATTTTTTAAAGAATGAACATCCTCATTATCATAGTAAACTTTTCCTTCACTAGGTCTATCAATAGTAGACATTATATTTAAAAGCGTAGTTTTCCCTGCCCCAGAAGGCCCCATAATACTTATAAACTCTCCATCTTTGACCTCTAAGTTTATATTTTCTAGAATTTTAAATGTATTTTTATTATTTTTAATACTTTTATTTAAATTTATTACTTTTAACATACCTTATCCTCCAAATTGTAATTATTTTATACTTATATTGTATAAGCTAATTACCTTGTAATCTATCCATCTACATTACAGTTCAGAGGCTTAATATTACACTTATGTAACATTGAAGTAATCTGATAATTTATAGAATGTTATACATACATTACAAAATTCACTTTCCTTTGATTCTATACTTATATCATGACTTAATTTATTTAATATTTTTTTTGATATATATAACCCCATTCCTGTAGATTTGGTTATTTCGTTATGTTTGCCTACATAACCTTTATCAAATACTCTATTTATATCCTCTGTTTTTATACCAATTCCATTATCCTTAATGTGAAGTTCTATTCCAGTTTCCGAATTTTGCAAATAAATTTCTACAACACCATCTTCTTCAATGTATTTACATGAATTATTTATTATTTGTTCAATTATGTGCATTAACCATTTTTTATCACTTAGTACGTTATAATTTAAATTACCTATTCTTAACTCTATCTTATTGTATATAAATAAATATTTATTCTTTTTTATAATTTCTTTTACTATTTTTTCTAAATTTATTTCCTCTATTAAAAAGTTAGAACTATAATCTCCACTTTTACTGATATATAAAGCTTGTTGAACTAAACTATCAATTCTTTTAAGTTCTATATTTATTTGTTTGTGTAACTCATAATTCCCAAAATATTTATTTTCTAACTCTTTTACTCTTTGACTAATAATTTCTAAAACAGCAATAGGAATTTTAATCTCATGTATCCATTTAGTCATATAGTCATTGATTTCTTCAATTTCTTTTTTCAAACTTTCTACGGTATTTTCATTTTCTAATAATTTGTTATCTATAACTTCTTTTAATTTGTTATTTTTAAACTCATGTGCTTTGTTATTATTTATATATTCAAATAAGCTTTTATAGTTTTTTATGTATGAACGATATCCTAATATAAAAAAAATAATGCACACAGTTAAAATCATTGTATCTATATATATTAAACTATTCAAAACCTTTTCTAATCTAAGATCTGCAATTATATTTATATTAACTATAACCACTATAAATATAACTAAATATATAGATAATTTAACTTGTTTTATATAATTTTTCAAATTCATTGTATATAATACCCCTGACCTTTTTTAGTAACTATAAAATCGCTCAAACCTATATTTTCTAAAGTCTTTCTGAGTCTATTTATATTTACAGTTAAAGTATTTTCACTTATAAACTCTTCGCTATCCCATAATTCTTCTATTATCGTGTCTCTACTAACTATACTTCCTTGATTGTTCATTAATATATTAATTATTTTAAACTCATTTTTGCTAAGTTCAACAAACTGATCATTGAAATAAATCTTATTTTCTAAAATATTTAAAATTACATCTTTATATTTTACAATATCAACTTTTAATGAATTGTTGTATGAGTATGTTCTTCTTAATATAGCTTGTACTTTTGCAACTAATACTTGAGTTGAAAAAGGTTTTATTATATAGTCATCGGCTCCCATATTTATAGACATAACAATATCCATATCGTTATCCCTAGATGAAATAAATATTATTGGTACTTTTAATATATTTCTTATTTTATTGCACCAGTAAAATCCATCATAAAATGGTAAATTTATATCCATCAATACCAACTTAGGATTAATTGCTATAACTTCTTCTGCTATATTATCCAAATTTTTTGCTTCATGTGTCCTATATCCCCATTTACTTAAACACATATGAATTTCTCTAC
Organism: Paraclostridium bifermentans; assembly: GCF_019916025.1. Lineage (NCBI taxonomy): Bacteria > Bacillati > Bacillota > Clostridia > Peptostreptococcales > Peptostreptococcaceae > Paraclostridium > Paraclostridium bifermentans. The sequence goes on from NZ_CP079737.1 coordinate 2,167,482, forward strand.
TTAATGCTTTGTCATCTTCTACTAAAAAAATGTCAATCATAATACCCTCCTTTTAAAACATAATATATATTTTGCCAATTATATATTATAGCACACTTTAAAATTTCATAATTTGATATAATATTCATAGTTATGATAATATATTGTAATAAAATTTACTTAAAATAAAATGAGGTAATAATATGATTATTTTTAATACGTTTATAGAAAGCTTTTTAAATTTAGCTAGTATCTTAGGAGTTTTTATAGTGTTTGGCATTTTATTAAACTTAATTGAATCTAAAAATAATGAGCTTATACAAAACTCACTTGGAATAAACTTTATAGTATTTACTGGTTTTATAGGAACTGTAGTTCATGAGTTAAGCCATATGCTAATGGCGTTTATATTTAACCATAAAATAGTTAAAGTTGAATTATTTAGACCACTTAAATATAAGGAAGATGGGGTCTTAGGATATGTAAAACATACTTATAATTCTAATAACCTATATCAACAAATTGGGAATTTCTTTATAGGTATTGCTCCTATGATTTTTGGTACTTTGTCTATATGGATACTTTTAATTTTATTTTCTAATGATACATACCAAATCCTTACAAATAATATACACATTGATTTATATATTAAATACCTTGAGTCAACTGACTATTTAAAAGTTTTTAATCTTTTAATTAATGATACTTTATTGATATTAAAGAGTATGTTATCACTAAAATATTTAGCTGATTTTAAACACTTAATTATGCTATTTTTCATATATTCCATAGCTACACATATGAGTTTAAGTTTAGCTGATTTAAAAGGAAGCTTTAAAGGTTTTATAGTGTGTTTTATTACTGTTTTTATATTTACTCTTTTTATCAATGTATTTAATCAAGCTAACTTTTTTAAAAACATTTTGATATTTAAGTTTAATGTTTATGTTTTTTTATTTTTAACTGTAGGTTTAATTTTTTCATTATTAACACTTTTTGTATCATTTTTGATAAATATTATAAAAAGGTGAGTAATTGTTATAATATAGAAAATAATATATAATGATATTTCAGTATTTTCAATTTTAGAAAGGGTTGATATTTTGGAATTAATATTTATTTTAATAGCATGTTTATTAGGATTTATGTTTATTAAATATTTATTTAAAAAGGTCATGCTATGTTTGTTCATTTTAGCTTGTTCAGGGGGAGTAAGCTTTATATACAAAATTCCATATAGTATAAGTGTTTTTTTAGTTTCAGTAATAATTTATTCATTTTATTCTATTTTCTCAGAAATGAAAAATATGGGCTGTAAGCTTTTTAAATCGCGAAAATTATATTTAGATGGTTGGTCTGAAAAATTAGTAGATTTACTATTTAGTATAAATTACATAGTTTTTATGATTACTTCTTATATGATATTTATGAGAATGAGTTTTTCTATGATAGATATATTTGAGTTAGGTATAGCCTTTTTTATAACATTGTTATGTATATGGATAGTTGGTCATAGTAAAAATTTTGTTTTAAAATTTATAAGGCCTAAAGAGTTTGAAATATAGATTAAATATAAAAAAGCAGGTAAATACTATTTACCTGCTTTTTTATATTTAATCTATATTATGACACGCAACAAAATGCTCACCATCTGTTTTAATCATAATCGGTTCCTTTTGTTCACAAATCAAAGTTTTATACTTGCACCTAGTTCTAAACCTACAGCCAGAAGGTGGATTTATAGGGCTCGGTACATCTCCATCTAAAACTTCGCTTTTTGTTTTTTCTCCAATAATTGGAATACTACTTAATAAAGCTTTTGTGTATGGATGTCTAGGATTATTATATATATCTTCACTACTTCCGATTTCTACTATCTTACCTAGATACATAACTCCAACTCTATCAGATATATGTTTTACCATAGATAAATCATGTGCTATAAATAAGTAAGTTATCCCTAACTCTTCTTGCAAATCTTCGAGTAAATTGATAACTTGAGCTTGTACTGAAACATCTAAAGCTGATATAGGTTCATCACAAAATATAAAATCCGGCTTCACTGAAAGTGCTCTAGCAATTCCAATACGCTGCCTTTGTCCTCCACTAAACTCATGTGGATATCTGTTTGCATGCTCTTTTTTTAGTCCAACTTTTTCAAGCAGATTATATACAATATCTTTTTTCTCACTCTTAGAATAATTCGTATGTATATCTAATGGTTCACAAATGATTTCCATTACATTCATATTAGGATTTAAAGATGCATATGGATCCTGAAAAATTGTTTGTGTTCGTTTTCTAAATTCTTTTAAATGCTTTTCATTTTTTCTAGATATATCTTCTCCATCAAATAAAATTTCACCATCTGTAACATCATATAATCTTATTAAAGTTCTTCCTAATGTAGATTTCCCACAACCACTTTCTCCAACCAATCCTAACGTTTCACCCTTTTTTATATAAAAACTAACATCATCTACAGCCTTAACTTCCTTTACATCTTTTTTTATTAAACCACTTTTTTGAATAAAATATTTTTTTAAATTTTTAACTTCTATTAAATTCATTTTTTCCTCCTGAATATTTCCAACAGTCTACTTTATGATTTTCATTAATTAGTTTTGTTGCAGGTCTTTCAATGCACATGTCCATTTTTTCATTACATCTATCATAAAATGGACATCCCTTAGGAGGTTTTAGTAAATTTGGAGGTGTACCCTCTATAGATGTTAATCTTTCTTTTTTAGTGTTCACCCCTCTTGGAATTGATTTTAACAATCCTATGGTATATGGGTGCTTTGGATTTTCAAAAATCTCATCTACCGTTCCTATCTCCATTATTCTACCGCCATACATAACAACTACTCTATCACAAGTATTGTAAACTACGCCCAAATCATGTGTTATTAGCATTATAGAGCTATCTTTATCTTTATTTAAATCTTTTAAAAGATTTAGTATTTGAGCTTGTATAGTAACATCTAATGCTGTTGTTGGCTCATCAGCTATTAAAAGTTTGGGATTAGAACTTATAGCCATTGCTATACACACCCTTTGTCTCATTCCACCACTAAACTCATGAGGATACCTATTTACTCTATCTTCAGGTGATGGTATTCCTACTTTTCTTAAAATTTCAATAGATTTTTTTCTAGCTTCATTTTTATCTAAATGTTGATGCCTAATTATAATTTCTTGTATCTGATTTCCAACTGTTATAAGCGGATTTAGGGCAGTCATAGAATCTTGAAATATCATAGATATTTTATTTCCTCTTATTTTCCTCATATCTCTAGTACTTAATTTTAATAAATCTATTTCTTCAAAAAGTATTTCGCCATCTTTTATTTTTCCTGGTTTATCTATAATTCTCATTATTGATTTTGATGTTATACTTTTTCCACTTCCACTTTCACCAACAATTCCAACAGTTTCTCCTTTAAATACATCAAAGCTAACATCCCTAACTGCTTCAACTTCTCCTTCTTGTGTAAAGAAAGAAGTTTTCAAGTTTTTGACTTCTAATATTTTTTCCACATTTCTCACCTACCTGTCATTTGCTTTTGGATCAAATACATTTCTTAACACATCTCCAATTAAATTAAAACTAAGTACGGTCAATAATATAAACATACCTGGGAAAAATGCTAAGTAAGGCGCATCCATCAAATAACTTTGAGCATCTTTCAACATACTTCCCCATGATGCATTTGGCTGAGTTACTCCAACCCCTAAAAAACTTAATGATGATTCTAATAGTATTGCAGTTGCTATATTTATAGTAGCTGAAACAATTATAGTTGGTAGTATACTTGGAATTATATGCTTAGTTATTATTTTAAAAGAGCTTTGTCCCGACGCTTTTGCATATAATACATACTCTCTTTCTTTTACCGATAGGGTCTCTCCCCTTACAATTCTAGCAATTGACATCCATCCTAAAAATCCAATTATAAGAATTAAATTTTTAACGGATGCACCTAAATAAGAATTTATAACCAAAATTAAGAAAAATGTTGGAATACACATAAGAATATCTATACTTCTCATTATAAAATCATCTATCTTACCTCCAAAGTATCCACTTATAGCTCCTATAATAGTTCCTACCAATGTAGATATTATCATTGCCATAAACCCTACCATAAGTGATATTCTTCCACCATAAAGGGATCTAGTAAAATAGTCTCTACCTACATCATCTGTTCCAAATAAATGCGTTAGGCTCGGTCTTAAGAGCCTATTAATCGGATCTATCTGATTAGGGTCATAAGGTGATAAAAATGCAAAAACTGAAGCGATTGTAAAAATCACAATAATTGCAATGGCTAGTATTGCTAGCTTATTTTGTTTTAAATTTATCTTTAAATTTTTAATTACTCTATCATTCATTTTACTACCCTCTCTTATGATTTAATTCTAGGATCTACCATTGCATATAGTATGTCAGCTATCAAATTCCCGATTATCAGCATCGCCGATGAAAATAAAGTTATTCCCATAACTACTGGGTAGTCATATCCAAAAATTGCATTTACTCCTAGTTGACCCATTCCTGGCCACCCAAAGATAGTTTCTGTTATAAAGGCCCCTGTAAAAATACTTGGAAGTGACATTCCAAATATAGTTATCACAGGCAATAAAGTGTTTTTTAGTACATGTTTAAAAAGTATATCTTTCGTGCTAGCTCCATATGCATATTGAGTAGTAACATAATCTTGTTTTAATTGTTCTATAGTACTTGAACGAATGTATCTTATATACACTGATAAATTGTAAAAACTTAAAACCGTAACGGGCAATATTAAATGATTTATTAAATCTAAAGTTGTATCTACTCCAATAGTCCTCATCCCTACACTAGGGAATATATTTAATTTTATTGAAAAAACATATATTAGCATCATCGCAAACCAAAAACTAGGTATGGAAATCCCAATATATGAAACTACATTTAACACCTTATCTATTATTGAATTTTTCTTATAACCTGATATAAGCCCTACTGGTATTGATATAATAATAGATATTACCAATGCACTTCCAGAAAGTAAGATAGTTGGTCCTAACCTTTCCAATATAAGATTTAGCACAGGCTTACTATTAACCATTGAGTATCCTAAATTTCCTTGTATAGTGTTAAATAGCCATTTAAAATATTGAACTATTATTGGATCGTTAAGTCCTAAACTTTCTCTAATTCTCTCTATATCTTCTACATTCATATCCGGGGATATGTATGCCTGTAGTGGGTCTCCTGGTGCTAAGTGCATTAATATAAATGATATTATAGTTATAAAAAACAACATTGGTATCATATTTAAAAGTCTTTTTATAATTTTTTCTTTCATACTGTCACCCCAATCTAAGCTTACTTGAAAAGAGCTGTTTCTATTATGAAACAGCTCTAAAATTTATATATCATTTTCACTACTTCTTATTTAATTTAGATAAATCTTGGAACATATATATCGGAACTAATTTAGCTTCATCTATTCCTGTATATTGTTTATCTATAGCAACCATAGATTTAGGGTATGCTATAGGGTATAATGAAACGTCTTCAACTATTTTTTGTTGAATTTCTTTATACAATTCTCCTCTTTTAGCACTATCTGTCTCTACAGATGCTTCCTTAAATAGTTTATTTACTTCTTCATTTGAATAACCTTGTACATTATTTGACTCTTCGTTTGTAAATATAGATGCATATGCTGCTGGTTCATTCCCCATAACATAACCATTTATAGCCATATCAAATGTTCTAGTAGATAAATCTTCTGTAAATAATTGACCTAAAAATGCACTTCTTTCTAAAGGCACTAAATCAACTGTTACTCCTATTTCTTTTAAGTTATTTTGTATCACTAATGCTATTGATTCTAAAGTTTTATCTCCATTAGTATATCCTAATCTTAATTTTAAGTTTTCAGCTCCTGCAGATTTTAATAATTCTTTAGCTTTATCTTTGTTATAGTCATATTTTTCAACATCATCTGTGTAATATAATGTATTTGGTGCAAATAATGAATAAGCTTTTTTAGCATATTTATCTGATCCATAAGCTGATGTCATTATTTGATCTTTATTTATTGCATAAGCTATAGCTTGTCTCACTTCTTTTTTAGCTAAATCTTTGTTTTCTTCACATAAAACTAAATTGTCTACCATTCCCTCATCAAACATTTTTACATCTAAATTTTTATTCTTTGATACAGTTTCAACTTGGTCTGGTTTAACATAATTTGCTTGAACTTCTCCATTTTGAAGTGCCATAGCAGCTGAGTTTCTATCTGAAATTATTCTATATGCTACGGTATCTAAGTTTGGATCTCCCAAGAAATAATCTGTATTCTTATCTAGTAATATACTTTCTCCAGATTTTACTTCTTTTATTTTATATGGCCCAGAACCTATAGGTGAATTGTTTTTTTCACTCTTAGCTATATCTTTTTCCCCTTCAAATATATGCTTTGGTATAGGTCTTAAAGAACTTAGTGTATCTTCAAATGACATTAAAACTGATGGCAATTTAACTTCAAAATTTTGAGCATCTATTTTTTTGAATTCAACAGGTTCTCCATTTACTAAAAAATCTGCTCTTCTTATTGAATTTTGATTTTTATCCATAATAGCATCATATGTATATATAATATCGTCTGTAGTTATAGGCTTTCCATCATGCCACTTTAAATTATCTCTTAATTTAACTTTATAAGTTAAGTAGTCATCTGATATATCAACTTTTTCAGCTAAGTAGAACGTTTTCTTTTCACCTTCTATAACATATAATGGTGAATAAATAGCATTCATAAGCGTCATTGATGCTCTATCGTTAGCATATAATGGATTTGTTGTTTGTGGATTTCCACCAGCTACTAAAGTTATAGATTTACCACTTGAAGCACTATTTGTTTTCCCTGAGTCTTTACTTTCAGAACCTTTAGATGAACATCCTACAGTAAACAACATAGTACTGATCAGTCCTAGCGATATTAATCGTTTTGCAATTTTCATTTTAATCCCCCTTGAAATTGTATAAATATTAGATATTAGTCCCAGGTCTATTGTATGAAAATTGTATAAATATGTAAAATTGTTATTTTCTATTTCTTGATATTCATATATAGATAAAAACAATCACATTAAATAAGGTATTCAAGATAATTTTTGGTAAAAAAATAAAAAAGGACTTAAATAAGTCCTTTTTTATTTTTTAATTTTAACTAGCTCTACTTTCTTTGTTAGCTTCTTTTTTAAAGCTTAATTTAGGAAACTCTACTACTAAAGATATACTTGCAAATATTAATAGAAGTATTGGATAATATAAAAATTTAATAACTCCTATAGATGAAACTCCAGCAATTCCTACAGCCGTTAATATTTGAGCTCCATAAGGAATCATACCTTGCCAACATGATGAAAATAAATCTAATATACTTGCAAGTTTTCTTGGATCAAGACCATACTTTTTCCCAATGTCCTTAGCTAATGGTCCTGCTGTTATTATAGTTATAGTGTTATTTGCTGTACATAAATCTATTATACTAGCAATTAAAGCTATTCCAAACTTAGCTCCAGTTGGGCTTTTTATCTTGCTTGTTACAAAATTTAATATGAAATCTATACCACCATTGTGTTTTATTAATCCTATTACCCCACCTACTATAACTACTAATATACATAACTCTTGCATTCCAGCCATACCTTTAGATACAGCATCTATAAATTGCCACATATCTAATGTTCCTGTGAAAATCCCTATAGCTCCTGCAAATACAACTCCTCCTGCAAGAAGTACAAAAACATTCGCTCCAGCTAGAGCTCCAACTAATACTGCAACATACGGAACAACTTTTATAACTTCATAATGTCCAGCTTCAGCTGAAGCTGCTGTCCCTGCTGTCATTACAGCTATTATTATAAAGCTTAGTAATGCTGCTGGAAGTATAACAAAGAAGTTCATTTTTACCTTATCTTTCATCTGACAACCTTGTGTACTTGCCGCTGCTATAGTTGTATCTGATATCATAGATAAACTATCTCCAACCATAGATCCCCCAACTATTATCGCTACTAATAACTCTAATTGTATTCCAGTTTTTTGCGATACACCTATTGCAATAGGTGTTAGTGCAGACACCGTCCCAACAGATGTTCCCATTGATGTAGATATAAAACATACCATTAAAAATAAACCTGGTACTAATAAATTTGGTGGTAAAATCGCTAAGCTTAAGTTTACTGTAGAGTCTACCCCTCCCATTGCTTTAGCTACACTACCAAAAGCCCCTGCTAATAAAAATATAACAATCATTATCAGAATATTGCTATCCCCTGCACTCTTTAAAAAAACGTCCATTTTATTATCTAAAGATTCTTTAGGATTAATTATAAATGCAACTACAGCTGCAATTACAAATGCTGTCAATGCTGGCATTTTATAAAAGTCTCCAGTTAAAATCCCACTACCTAAAAATAATATTAAAAATACACCTATAGGAAGTAATGCTATCGCACTTCCCTTTTTTTGATTCAGACTATTATCGTCTATATGTTCCATAATTTTTTCCTCCCTTTACATTATGAATAAGCTTCTTAACCCAACATCTATTGTATGAAAATTGTATAAATATGTAAAATTGCAAATATCTATGTACTAATTTGTAAATATAGAGAAAATCAATTATGTTAAATTTTAAACACTTTTTTAAGTAATTATAATGTCATTAAGTGTAAAAAAAAAGCAAGTGAATATTAATATTAATTCACTTGCTTTTTTTATTTAAATTTATATATTTTTTATTCTAAGAATGAGCTTTAAACATTTTAACATATTTCACTTTACTTAGAGAATATGAAAGTGGAATAGCTATTACCATACTTACTATCCCTTGCATTAAGTTAGCAGGTATAGAAGCTGCTGAAATTATAGCGCTACCTTTTAATATTATGCCTGCTATAAAATACCCTATTACCATTGTTAAAGTTCCTACTCCTGTTGAAAATACACTTTTTATAACTGTATTATGCTTTCTCATTATAATTCCAACTAAATATCCTTCTAATCCTTTTATTACAAGAGTAAATATTGCCCAATGAGCATATCCACTTAATATGTCCGCAAAAGCAGAACCGATTCCTCCCGCTATCATACCTGTTATAGGACCAAATAGTATTGACGAAATGAAAATCACGCTATCTCCAATGTTAATGTATCCCTCAGTTCCAGGCATTGGTATTTGTATAGTCATAGTAGCAATACAGACTAAAGCTATCATAAGCCCCTTAAGCACTGTTTTCCTTGTATCCTCATGCATATTTTATCCCTCCTCGATCAATTTCTTATGCTTTTATTATAAAGAAACGTATTCAAACATACAATAATTATTGTACCCATACAATTTTTATTTTGATTGTATGGGTACAATGATTATTATACAATCCACATTTATATATTACCCTAAATTTAAAAGTTAAAAATAAAAGAATAGCTAAAATTAGCTATTCTTTTATTTTTATTATTTATATGCTTTAAAGTTTTTTAATCTTAATGCATTACTAACTACAGATACTGAACTTAAGCTCATGGCTGCTGCTGCTATCATAGGATTTAGTAACGGCCCTCCAAATAAATATAATATTCCTGCTGCCACAGGTATCCCTATAGTGTTGTACCCAAATGCCCAGAATAAATTTTGCTTAATATTTTTAATTGTTTCTTTACTTAATTTAATAGCTGTCGGAACATCCATAAGGTCACTTTTCATTAAAACAATATTTGCAGATTCAATAGCAACATCAGTCCCACTTCCTATTGCAATTCCGATGTCAGCCTTAGCTAATGCAGGAGCGTCATTAATTCCATCACCTACCATTGCTACAAAATTACCTTTATCTTGAAGTTTTTTAACTTCATTTGCTTTATCTTCTGGCAATACTTCCGCTAAGACAATATCTATACCAACTTCATTTGCTATTGCATTTGCTGTTTTTTTATTATCTCCAGTAACCATAGCAACTTGAATTCCCATTTCATGTAATCTTTCTACTGCTTTTTTGCTATTTTCTTTAACTATATCAGCAACAGCTATTATACCTGCTAGTTTATTATCAATAGATATATACATCGGAGTTTTACCTTCACTTGCTAATTTATCAGAAATTGTCTCTAACTCACTTGTACTTATGTTTTTATCATCCATTAGTTTCTTATTGCCTAAGAATATATTCTTTTTATCTATTGTTACTTCTATACCATGACCTGTTATAGAGTTAAAATTAGTTACATTTAAAATTTCTAATTTTTCTTCCTCGCCTTTTTTTACTATAGCCTCTCCAAGTGGATGTTCTGACCCTTTTTCTGCACTTGCTGCGAATTGAAGAAGTTCTTTTTCCCTAACTATATTAGTAGTTACAATATCCGTTACAACAGGTTTTCCTTCTGTTATAGTTCCTGTTTTATCAAATATTATAGTATTTATTTTATGTGCAGACTCTAGTGCTTCTCCACCTTTTATTAATATGCCATTTTCTGCCCCTTTACCTGTTCCAACCATTATAGCTGTAGGTGTTGCAAGTCCTAATGCACATGGGCAAGCTATAACTAATATAGATATAAAAATAGTTAAAGAAAATACTAAATCTTTTCCACCTACAAAGAACCAAAGTAATGCACTTATTGTAGCTATTGCTAGAACTGTTGGCACAAAATAACCAGATACAGTATCAGCTAATTTTGCTATAGGCGCTTTGCTTCCTTGTGCATCTTCAACTAATTTTATAATCTGAGCAAGAGCAGTATCACTTCCTACTTTTTCTGCTTTGAATTTTATATTACCATTTTTATTTATACTAGCTCCAGTTACCTTATCTCCAACTTTTTTCTCAACTGGCATACTTTCTCCTGTAAGCATAGATTCATCTACTAAAGTATGTCCTTCAATTACTATCCCATCTACAGGTATCTTACTTCCTGGTTTTACTACTATAATATCATCTTCTTCAACTTCATCAATTGGTATTTCTAACTCCTGTGAATTTTTTATTATTATAGCAGTCTTTGGCTGTAATCCCATAAGAGTTTTTATAGCTTCTGAAGTTTTTCCTTTAGATCTAGTTTCCAAATATTTTCCAAGTAATATTAGTGCTATTATTATACCTGCACTTTCATAATATAATTGATGATCATGACCACCTACATGTCCAATTTTCCCTGTAGCAATTTGTATAGTAGTATATACACTGTATATAAGTGCTGAAGCTGTACCTATTGCAACTAAGGAATCCATATTTGGACTTTTAGTTATTAATGCTTTAGTTCCATTTATATAAAATTTGTATCCAGCTCCTATTATAGGTATTACTAATAATAGTTGAACTAATGCATAATTTAGTGAATTATGCATAGGGTTTATAAATTCTGGTATCGGTAATGGCCCAAATGGTTTAGGCATCATCGGTCCCATAGCTATATATAATAATGGAATTGCAAATACCATAGATATTATAAGTTTATTTTTAAGAACCTTTATTTCTTTTTCTTTTCTTATTTTATCTTCATCTATATTGTTATCTTTAATTTTTTCTATAACTTTATAACCTGCTTTTTCTATTGCACCCTTAATTTGTGACAACTTTACTTTCGATCCATCATACTGTATTGTTGCTTTATCTGTTGCTATGTTTACATTTACAGATTTAATGCCATCTAGTTTTTTTATACCTCTTTCAACTGCTTTTGCACAAGATTGACATGTCATTCCTTCTATTTTTATATCAATTTGCTTAGCTTCATCTACAACTTTATAGCCTGCTTTTTCTATTGCGCCCTTAATTTGCGATAATTTAACTTTTGATCCATCATACTGTATTGTTGCTTTATCTGTCGCTATATTTACATTTGCATTTTCTATTCCATCTAATTTTTTTACACTTCTTTCAACTGCCTTTGCACAAGATTGACATGTCATTCCCTCTATTTTTATATCAATTTTTTCAAACAGTTCTGTGTTTTTCACCTCTTCTTTTATCCCATAACCTGCTTTTTCTATTGCATCCTTTAAATCCGTGAATTTAACTTTATTCGGATCATACTCTATATCCAGTTTTTCTGTTGCTATGTTTACATTCTGGCTTTCTACCCCATCTAATTTTTTAACTGCTTTCTCAACAGCTTTTGCACAAGCTGCTCAAGTCATCCCAGTTATTTTATAAGTACTTTTATTTGTATTTATACTCATTGGTTTTCACCATCCTTAAATTTAATAGTTTATAATAATATTATATACCCCCTATGGGTATTTTGAAACACTTTTTTTACAAAATTTAATTTTATATATTTTTAACCAAAATTTATAAGTAATTAGCATTTTTTATAAACTATTATTTTCTATAAACGAAAAAAGCTGATAACCTAATAGATACCAGCTTTTTTATTTCATTAATATTTCTATTTGTCCAAGCGACTTTTCTTTTCCATCCATACCAACCCTAGTCATTATATATATTTCGTGAAAATCACCTATAGTTTCAATATTATTATCTTTTATATATTTCATAATTACATCATAGTATTTGCCTGAATCTTTATATGCATCATCAAAGTACATAGTTAAGTATTTACCTTTAGGTATTTTTATTATTTTTTCATCTATAAAATTTTTATTCTCACCCAAGTTTATCATTACATTTTTATAAACTACATTCTGATTAAATTTCATGTCACTATACGAAGTTGTAAACGCAATTTCAGCATTTACATTTTCATAATCTTTTTCTACTTCTAATAATACTTTTCTCAAAATAATTTCAAATTCATCAGTATATCTATCTTTGCAATGATATGTTTTAAAAGTTCTTTCTTCATTCTCTTTAATAAATACAGTGTTAAGCCCTTTATCTAGTGAAATTTTTATCTTATTTTCAAGAGATTCAATTTTATTTTTGATATTATCTAATTCTTTTAATTTTTCATAAATTATTTGTTTTTGATTTCCAAGTATATTAAAAATTGATTCCAAAGATGTATAGTTATGTGTTACTTCCTTTATTTCTTCTAGCGGCATGCCCATAGCTTTACATTGTTTTATTAAATCTATAGTGCCAAAATCCTTCATAGAATAATACCTATATCCTGTAGTTTCATTTATGTATGAAGGCTTTAACAATTCAACTTTTTCATAATGCCTAAGAGTCTGCACCGATATATTGTTTAGTTTAGCCATTTGACCAATAGATAAATATTTTCCCATTCAATCACCTCTGCTATATTTTAGCATAATGCTACACTAAATCCATCTAATCTATTAAATTTGTATTTTCTAATAACTTTACAAATTCATTTTTGATTATTTTAGTTGATATAAAAAATACTTCTATTATGTTCTCGTGTTTAGTGTATGCAACTCTAAACTTGTTATTTTTTCTATTTTATTATTTTCAAAAAAAACTTATTACTTCTCGGAAATTCTGCGCGTTGAATTTGTTTTAAAGCTTTTTCTAGTTTTTTACTATCTAAATTATAAAATTGCTTATACTCAAATCCATCTTGAATCACATTAAATATATTTTGATCAATCTTTTCAATCGTTACTTTTCTGTCCTTTTTAAAAGTAAGTAATTCAATTTTATTTCCTACATCAATTTTTTTTAAATTTTCAAATACACATTTTCTAAAATTTTTTATATCTATCAATTTAATTTAATCCTCCATATAATTTTAATTATATAATGGTTTTACCCTTTTTTGAAAAAATAAAAACTGAACCCTTTAATTAGAGTCCAGTTTTTTATTTATATATTAGATGCATCGCCTAAAATTATATTTTGACTTTGCTCTGATTCATTTATTACTTTCGCAGTATATTTTCTTACATTAGCCATTACATACATAACTATAAATGTTATAGATTCTGAAACTAATACACTTGACCATATTCCATTTAAACCAAATAACTTTGGTAATACAATTAAACAGATAGGTAAAAATATAATTGATCTAAATACGCAAATTAAGTTTGAGAATTTAGGTATTTCAATAGCTTGATAATAAACTAATGTATTTAAGTTTATACTTCCTATTATATACGCTAAACATGCTATCTTTATACCATGGTACCCAAGTTTTGCTATGTTTGGATCAGTTGTAAATATACCAACAATGCTTCTTCCAAATACATAGCATATCAATGCTGCTGTTATACTAACAACTAATGAACACTTACAATTTATGTCATAGAATTTTAACATTTTTTTAGAATCTCTTCTTCCAAAATTATAACTTATCAGAGGTTGTGCCCCAAATGTTAATCCTAGTAAAACCATATAAATATTTGTAGTTATATAGTTTATTATACTATATGTCGATATACCTATTTCTCCCATAAAGTTTGACAGTGCTATATTGTGTAAGAATACAATGATTGAAAAACTTGCTTGTCCAAAAAATGATGGGAATCCAATGTTTAAAACTTCTTTTATTGTATCTTTATTTAAAGATGTATTTCCAAAGCTTAAATACCCTCTTTTCTTTAAGAAATGTGGAAGAAGTATAGCTACTGTAACTATTTGACCTAAACCTGTAGCTATAGCAGCGCCTTTAATTCCCATTCCCAAAGGAAATATAAATACATAATCTAATATTACATTAGTTATAGCTCCTGCAATAGTTGAAACCATCGCAAGTTTTGGTTTATTATCATTTCTTACAAAACTATTTAATACTATACCAACTAAGTTAGGCGTGCAAAAAATAGCATAATATTTAAGGTACTCAACGGCTAAAGGTTCTAAATTATCCGTTGCTCCTAACATCCTTACAATTGGACCTGTAAATACGATACAAACGATACTTGTTACTATACTTATAATTAATAATAGCTTAAATACTTGTCTAAATATATCAACTGCTTTATCTATATCTTCAGCACCTACATTCTTAGATACTAAAGCACCTCCTCCAACTGCTAGCATACTTGCAATACCAAATAAAACTACAGTAAATGGAAGAACTATGTTTACAGCTGCTAATGCAGAGTCTCCAACACCTTGGCCAACAAAGATTCCATCGATAACGGTATATAATGACGATATAAACATTGCCAATGATGATGGGACTGCATATCTTAAAAATTCACTAACCATAATTTCCCTCCTATTATTTTTCCTAAAACACATTATAAAGTCTATAGTAGGTATAGAGTCAATATCATTCAACAAATATTTTAATTCTTCTAATAAAACAAAAAATTCACACCTTATAGTGTGAATTTTATTTATTATAAATTTTATCTATTTTTATCATCTTTTAATGTAGCTAAAGTATATAAAGAGTATAATCCAGCTACCCCTACTAATGTAAATATACTTCTACTTATCATTGAATATGTTCCTCCAAATAAGTATCCTACAAGATCAAGTTCAAATAGTCCTATAGAACCCCAGTTTAAAGCTCCTATAATAACTAATACTAATGAAATTTGTTTTAATAACATATTTATACACTCCTTTAATTTTTTCTTTTAGTTATTATTTCCAGTATTTTTTCAATTATTCTTTTTTTTCTAATTTTAAAATCACCAATATAAGAAAGCGTTATTCAATAATTTATGATAGTATTATTATATAGCTATTTAGGAGGTGTTTTTTATGTTTATAAGAAATGAGACTTTAGTAGACAGGGCTAAAACTTCTAAAAAACTACCCAATTTTTTTTGGGCAATAATTTTAGCTTTATTATTTCTAAATATAGGTTCAATTTTAGGGTCTATAGTTATTATTCCCTTAATTTCTTTAGTAGGTAGTATTCCTTTATTTTCATCTAACCCTGAATTTTTAATGCTACTAGCATCATTACTAAGCTTTATCGGTATATCTTTACTAGTATTTTTTAGAGTTTCAAAGATAGAAAAAAGAAGTATTAGCTCAATTGGTTTTTCTAAATACAATTGGTTTAAAAAATATTCAATAGGATTTTTAATAGGACTAATTTTAATGAGTTTAGTCGTACTTGTTCTATATTTATTTGGATTTGTATCTTTAGAACAATCTCCTTCTCAGCCTGTAGGTAAATTTGCTTTATTAAACATCTTTATTGTTTTAATAGGTTGGATAATTCAAGGAGGAACAGAAGAAGTTTTAACTCGAGGATGGCTTATGAATGTCTTAGGTGCACGCTATAATATAAAAATTGGATTATTTGTATCCTCTGTTCTTTTTGGTCTACTTCACCTATCTAACCCAAATGTTAATATAGTAGCCATTTTAAATATAATACTGGTTGGGTATTTATTTGGTCTATATGTCATAAAAACAAACGACCTTTGGGGTGCTTGTGGTATGCATAGTGCGTGGAATTTTGCTCAAGGCAATTTATTTGGATTTGAAGTTAGTGGATTAAATGTTTCTGTTGGAAGCTTATTTGATTTTAACTTAAATGGAAACAGTCTTGTATCTGGTGGAGTTTTTGGACCTGAAGCTGGTCTTGCATCTACCCTTATATTAATAATAGGGATAGTTTTTATTCTTCTACTTGACAGAAAAGGCTTCTTCAATAAATATTGTTAATAATTATCTGAATCTAACTAATACTATTTATAACTATATTTTCTTCAATCTAGGAGGATTTTTATGCTAGAAGAGTTTATGACTAAATACATTCCTATTTTAGTAAGTATTTTTGAATTTATGGGCGTTGTAGTTATATCTATAGGAGCATTTACAGCTTTTTATTACTATATTAGAAAAGTTTTATTTAAAATAGACGTTAGCGTAAAGCATCAATTTGCTACAGCTATGGCCACAGGTCTTGAATTTAAATTGGCAGCTGAAATTTTAAAAACAGTGTTAGTGAAAACACTAGATGAACTTGTTATTTTAGGTGCTGTGTTTTTGCTTAGAGTACTTATGACTTTTGTTATAGAATGGGAAATTAAACAAGATAATAATGAAAATAACAGAAAAAATTAGTAAAGCTTATACTTTGAAGCTTAATTTTTTACTAATAAAAATAATATAACTGAGTTTCTTGTTTTATCTCAGTTATATTATTTTTTATTTTAATCTATTAGTAAAATATTTATTATTTTAATCTCCATGGTTTTCCTTTTCCATGTAATTGTTCAGGATTATCTCCCTTTGTCCAATGGTTTGCAATATATGATTTCCCATTATAAACAACCTCATCTCCTTCAATGTAAATCACATCTGGATACCATGCATTATCATCTAAAGCTGGGCCAGATATTAATTTCCATCCAGTAGATTTTCCTTGTCTATCTCTTGGGTCCGGTTTCACTCCAGCATTAATCCACCAATTATTTTCATAAGTATTTCCTTCAAAAACTACTTTTTTTCCTGTAATTGGATAATTTATATGAGCATTCCAAGTGTTATTTGTTGATTCATTATCTTCTTTTGTCTTGAATGACACATATGATGGTAATGAATAATTTCCTGCTACATCAAATGCTCTAACAATCAAAGAATACTCCGTATTAGATTTTAAGTCTTTTAAATCAACTGTTGTGTTTTCAGAAGAACCTATATATTTTTTATTAATATCGTCCCAAACCCAATACTTAGAAACTCCTACATTATCAGTTGAAGGGTCAAATTGTAACTGTGCTGATGTTTCTGTTATATTAACAGCTTTAATATTTTTAGGAGATGTAGGTGCTTCTGTATCCTTATTGTCACCTGGTTTTTCATCACTATTAATCTCAATTGTTTTTTCAACTATATTATCAAATAAATCTGTTATTATTACTTTTGCATAAATACCATTTGTGCTATCTAGTGAAATTTCTTCATTTATTTCATTTTTATATGATTTTATATTATCGATAGTTTTTATTGCTTTACCTTCCATAGAAGAATTCTTATAAATTTCTATTTTCCCTTTAAATTGAGGAGTACTTTCATTATTTAACTTCCACGAAATATTTAATTTATCATTTTCATATTTGTGATTTATAATATCAAAATCTAAAACTCCAACATCTGGTTTGCTTGGTTGGTTAAGTGTAAATACTTGTCCACTATTAATAGATGGCTTTATATTACCCCCAGCACTCACCCAAACATACTCTGGATTTCCCCCTCCATCCCAATTCATATTAGGATACTGACTAGTTATTTTCTGTTTATCTAAAGAATTCCATTCTCCATCAGAAATATTTCTGCTATAAAAGTTTTTTAATCTAGCTTCTCTTTCCTGATATCCATTTCCAGCCCAATCTTCTTGAAACATACCATTATTGTTATTAAATTGAACATTTGATACTGGGAAATCTAAAACAGCTATTTGTTTCCATTGTTTTGTAGATTCATCTCGTATCCATTGTCCAAATTTAGTATGTCCATCTTCTTGCCAATTACGCATAGTCATCTTGTACCAACTATTTGGCTTCCAATTGTAATTAGTTTCAACTTTCATCCCTTCACCTTCTCCTCCAAAACGTGATGCTGAAGAATCTGAAGAAATATATTCTGCTTCTATTGGTTTTCTAACTGCTATAGGATCCCAAATTGCAAAATGTGCTGTACGTCTGTTAGCTTGTTGTTGAAAACCAGCGTAACCACCACCTTCTCCTCCTGCATTCCAATTGTGAACTGCCCAATATGTATATGGTGGATTTTTAACTGAGCTCCAATCATTAGTCATAATATCTGATGACTTTCCATTTATAGGATCAATATACATCCCAGTTGCATTATTTGCTGCTTGAATTATATTTTTATTCCCAATTCCAAAAACCATAAAAGCAGTCATAATTCCAATTAACAATATTTTCTTTTTCATTAAATTTACCTCCCTATTGTAACTTAACCCTCTATATAATCATTACCAATTATATGATTCAACTTATTTATCGGCATAAATTTTATATAGTTTATATATATTATAATTTATAAGCTACACTAACTTTTATATTAGAAAATAAAAAAGAAACAGTTTACAATGAAGCTGCTTCTTTTTTACTTTCTATTAAATATTTTATTTGATATTAGTATATTTATTTAAGTTATATTGATCATACTTTTTATTATTATAACTTATTGAGTGTTTAGGACAGTTGTGTATACACCTCATACAAGCCATACAATCATTTCCAAATTTAATATTTTTATTTTTATCGTATTTTATATTTGCTTTAGGGCAATTTTTTATACATTTCCCACATTTTATACAGCTATTATCGACTGAAAAACTTTTACCTATAAATTTTGCTATAAAATTAAATAACTTAGCAAAAAAATCTATTTTTAATATACTCGTAGTTTCTTTATTTTCATGTTTATAATTATTGAACTTGATATTTTTTAATAACTCATCTAACTGTTCATTCGTTTGACTTAAAATTTTATTAATCTCATCATCTGTGTTTTGAGGATATTTACCAAAATAAAAATTTCTAGGCATTGCTAAAGTTTCCTTACTAACAATGTTATATCCCTTTTTTTTCAATTTGTTTTCTAGTGAGTCTACCCCATGAGCATTAACGATTCCTGCTGATGTACAGTAAACTATTGCATTAGAGTTATTTTTAGGAACATTTTTTGCTACCCATTTTAAAAGTTTTTCAGGTACATTTGATGCATAATTTGGCCCTCCAATTATAAGTAACTCCACATCTTTATCAACTGTAGGGTTTTTATCAATACTATCAATTTTAACTATATGATTTTCATTTTTTAGTTTTTCACCTAAGTAATTTGCTACATATCGCGTATTTCCTGTTCCTGAAAAATATAATATATTAATTTTCATATATGCCTCCTAATGTTTAAGTCCTATTTGTTGAGTAAATTTTCTTTCATCTTTATCAATGTAGATAAAGTACTATCTAAAGAATCCGAATCCAATCCAGATATCATTTCATTATGAATTTCTCTCATGATTTTTTCTAAATATAAAAATTCTTCAAAAGCTTTATTTGTAAGTTCAATATTTTTTTTCCTCTGATCATCCTTACTTTGATTTATAACTATAAATCCACTTTCTTTTAATTTAGCTAAATTTCTACTTGTATTAGCTTTATTTATACCCATAACCTTAGCTAAATCTTCTTGAGTGATTTCATCATAATTTTTTAGTTTAAATAAAGTCATTAGAGTTAATAATTGTCCTTGCCCTAAATTTCTATCTTTTAAAGATTCATCCATTCTTGATTTTAATTCTTTTGATATAAAATATATTAAATCACCAAGGGGTTCATATTTTTTCATTTCTACTCCTCCATATACTAATGTACTTATTTTAAAATTATTATAATATATATTTGTTGCGCACGCAACATTTTATTAAAATTAAAACTACAAAACTTATTTTGTAGTTTTAATTTTAATAAACTCATTTACTTTTTGTATTTTTTTTATAGCAAAATCTATATCATCAAAGGTGTGTGTTGCCATAAGAGTCGCTCTAAGTCTAGCTTCCCCTTTTTTAACTGTTGGATATCTTATAGCTGGTATGAATACACCTTCTTCTAATAATTTTTTGCTAAATTCATTAGCAACATCTTCATCTCCTATAATTATAGGAACTATTGGTGTATTGCTTTTTACTTTAAATCCTATCTCCCCTAATTTTTCACAGAAATATTCAATATTTTCATTAAGCTTTTTTATCAATCCAGGATTTTTTTCAATTATTTCTATACTTTTTATAGATGCAGATACAACGGAAGGTGATAGTGCAGTTGAGAATATAAAGCTTCTTGCTTTATTTCTCAAAAAATTTGTTATTTCACTATTTGCACATACAAATCCACCCTCACTCCCAATGGCTTTACTTAGTGTTCCTATAATAATATCTATATCTTTAATATTAAAATATTCACAACTTCCTTTTCCTTTTTCTCCTATAACACCTGTAGCATGAGCATCATCTACTATAGTCATTAAGTTATTATCTTTTGCTATATTTACAATTTCTTTTAAATTAGCTATATCCCCATCCATGCTAAAAACACTATCAGCAACTATAACCCCATACTTACTCTTTTTCAGCTTAACTTTATTTGATAAATCTATCATGTCATTATGTTTATAAACTACAACTTTAGCTTTTGATAATCTACATCCATCTATTATACTTGCATGATTTAACTCGTCACTAAATATTGTAAACTCTTCATCACAAATTGATGATATTACTCCAACATTAGCCATATATCCATTATTAAAAATCAAACAATCTTCACAGTTTTTGAATGTAGCTATTTTTTTCTCAAGTTCTCTATGTACATTATAACTTCCAGTTGTGAGTCTTGATCCTCCTGATCCAACTCCATAATGCTTTATACTTTCTATAGCAGCTTTCTTAATTGAATTATTATTTGATAGTCCAAGGTAATTATTTGATGCCATTAATATTACACGTTTATTATCTATAGTTGTATATTTATCTTGTGCTTCACTTAAATATTTAATATCTCTGTATAAACTCATTTCTTTTAATTGTTGTATTTTTTTATTAATACCATTCATTTTATTTTTCCTCTACAAATAATTTTTAAGTTGTTTTTTTCCATTTATAAAATCCTTATAACTAATACTCGCATTGAATTTTATATCATTCTTTACAACTATCTTTTTATTTTCAATATACTCTATGCATTTATTTTTATTCGGTAAAGACGAATCATATAAAAATATCCTACCACCACTGGTATCTCCAATCTCTTTTAACTTTGTAATTCTTACATATCCATACTTTTTAGATGCTACATATCCTGCTGTATAATTTGGATCATCTGAATAGCAAACTTCGCCTATAATCTGTTCACAATTTACAACCTTACTAGCTAATGCTAAAGCTTCTAAAAAGTGCGCATTTTTTTCAATAGATTTATTCAATGTTTCCATATCATTTCCTTCAAAATCCATATACGTTGCTCTTATTCCCCTTTGCTTATCTGTTTCTAACCTTTGAAATGTGTTTATATCTAAAAGTATAGCCCCTCTCATATTTGAAATACTTCTAATTGTCCGTACTATATTATCACTTTTGCTTTTGTCTATACCCATATTTTCAAGTATATTTGTTACAATATTGAATCCTTCTAAATAATTTTCTACATTTACAGTAGTTACTGGAAGAGGCTCTATATATGTAATTTCTTCTTTGCTTATTTCCTCTAATTTTATATTTATAAAATCAGATTTTCCCTTGGGATGATTAAATGCTCTTTTAATTAATAGGCTTATTACCTCTTCTAAGTTTTCCTCATTGGATATACTCTCTGCTCCGGATATATGCTCAGTTAAATTACCTTTCATTTTAGAAGATCTCATTTTCACACTATATAATTTCATTTTTGCTACTTTCTCCAATCTTATATTCATCAAGTATAAAATTTTTATAAGGTGTTTTAATAGTTATACGTTTTATTAATTTAAATGTTATATATGATAACATAGCCGTGTATAACATACCTATAAACGCTGAAATAATTAAAGATTTAGCTGGAACTCCAGTTATAAAGCTCATAACTACTCGTCCAAAAATTGTTCCTACTGGACCAGCTATAGTTACTGCTATTATTCCATTTCCAAATATACCAATTAATCCTCCTCCAACGATTCTAAAGATCATCGCTACTATAACGTTTAAAATTGTATGTGTTCCCATTAAAATATTTATAAAGCTTGCTATTATTCCTGAATATATATATCTTTTAAATCCAAATGTAGCACATATACCAATTGCTATAGGAGCTGACATCTGAAATTCTGTTCCAGGGACTAGCCCTGGTAATTTAATAATTCCTGATATTGCAATTATTACTGATAACAATGATATTAGGGTTAACTCCCGTATTTTATTATCTCTCATTTTTAGTAAACCTCCATATCGCAAAAGTTAACCTTTTTATTTTTAATTGTAATATGCATAGGTATTTTTTGTCAACTCATTTAATTTTACGAATTAACTTTTATTTTGAATTTTTATCTATAAAAAAAATAACTCTTATATAAAATGCTTTATATAAGAGTTATTTTTTTATTTTTTACTTATATTGATTGTAGCACTACTATTGTCTTTTGCTTGATGTAATATTTTTATCTCCATTCCTAATTGTGGAACTTTAACGCCTAGTTCTGGAGCCGCTTGATTAGTGAAATCTTTTTTATCACTAAACTTAGGGTTTGAAGATGAATATTTATCTATAGCGATCCTTCCATATGATTCCCCTGCATCAATAGAAAATTTACTACCTTTTTTAGAGCTAAATGCCGCATCATGCATTTGATATTTATTACTAGCTATTAATGACTCAGTTTCTTTATCATAAAAATGCCAAGGTATATTTGTTTGATCTGCATCTACAACTGATAAATATCCACCTCCAGGGTGTACTCCAGTCCAGTTTTCACTATAATACTCATTTACATACCATATAACCATACCCGGGTCGTATTCATACATCTGACCAAATGAATTTATTCCCGCTAGACCTTTATCTACTCCGTCATGATTTCTCCATTCTATTAAGTAGTAGTTTTTAGAGTAAACCTTACCTTTATCAATATTAAATCCATTCAGTTCAAATTTAGATCCCTCTTCTGCATTATCAAAAAATAATTCATTGTTATCATCTAATATTCTTATATCATCTACATAAAATCCACTTCCAAAGGTATATTTATCTGTCTGATATTCAAATTTTATCTCTACATCTTTCCCCTTATAATCGCCTAAATCAAATATAGCATCTACCCATCCATCAGATTTTCCTGTTATTCCATTTGGAATAACTACCTCCGCTCCTGGATCATGGTCTTTAGTAGTTATGTTACCTTGGATAAAGTTCCAATCTTTGCTGCCCTTTTCTCTAACCTGTATACTTGCAAAATCCCATCCTTTTTCTATATCATATAAAGTTTTAAATTTTAACTGCGGGCTATTAGTATTATTTAAATTAATTTCTGCTGTCATGGAGTTGTTTAATGGCTCTCCATCTTTTCCTTTTCCACCCCAGTACACATTTTCACCACTAAATGGCTTAACTATTTCTGTTTCTAAATCAGGTAAATTTACTTTTACTGTTTGGCCAGTTTCACTTGCTTGTTTCAAATCTAATGTAACACCTTTTGTTGTTAAATCTTTATAATCTATCTCTGTTGATTTTTGCCAATTTCCACCGTATTTATTTTGCATAAGTTGTTTGCTATATGGACTTATACCTGTAGGCTCCGTTCCTGGTACTTTTCCTGCCCAACTTCCAGATGACATCAAAGACCAATTTGATATGGGTTCACTATAACTACTTGAATACTGCGTATCATACTCATCTGGCATACCTAAGTCATGCCCAAACTCGTGAGAAAATACTCCGCCTGCTCCATCTTCTGGATTTATAGTATAATCATACGCTAGAAATTTCCCTGTTGAACTATTTTCACTTTGCGTTCCTTCTATTTGATAGATGCCTCCTAAATTCCATCTATGAGACCATATTGCATCGCTTCCAAGACTACCTCCTCCAGCTTCTTGCCCCATACCTGCATGTATAAACATCAAATAATCAATCATTCCATCTGGCTCATTGTAGTTTCCATCTCCGTCTAAATCATACCTATCTATTTTATCAAAATCACTTAAATTTATGTTTTTATCTTTACCTAACTCTGTTAATCCATCTTTTATTAATTGTCTTGCATTTATATCATTATTAGAACCTTCCTGAGCTCCATAAGATACTGCACTTCCTGGTACAGTATACCAATCAGTTACTTTTCCATTTATTTTTAAAGTCCCTCCTGACTGTTGATCATAATATTGCTTCATTGACACTAAATTTTCCCCATTAGGACCTTTATATCCATTTTCGCCAAACAACATATCTTGAAAATGATCCCTTCCATAGTTTTGATAATACATATTTGATTCGCCTGGCTTTATTTCATTATGTTTATAATCATCAAATTCAACCAAAACAGTCAAAACATTTACTTCTGTAACTTCATTACTATTCTTTACCTTATACTGGTTTGGGCTATGTTTTTTTATATTCTTTTTTTCTTTTGATTTAAATTCATTTTCTTGTTTAGTTATATGTTCGCTTTTATTATTTTTTGCTAATTCATTCATATAAGTTCTAAAAGCTCTATTTGATTCTTCAAAATTTGCACTTTTATCTATTTTACCTTCTTTTTTTAACATCTCTATTATTTTCTCTTCATTAGCTATAGATATGTCTACCGGTCCACTTATATTATAATTAGCACTTCTATGTGAATTGTTTATATTTTGTTTTTCATTGTTTAGTGCATTTACTGAAGTCAGTGAACCTGCTAATAACCCTAATGTGATAACTAAAGATACTACCCTCTTTGAGTGCATAAAATTCCCCCTAAGTATTATTTTCTACATACTATGGAATACAACGTCCCAATTCTAATATATAATTTAATTTTTATATAAATTTAATCTATTTTATATAAAACAAAGCACCTTATTAAATAATAAGGTGCTTTTTATTTCCATTTACCAGTATCCAAGAATTTTTTTGCTCTATAATTAGCATTTTCTACTAAATTTTTATCGTAACCCATAAACTCTAATAACTTTATAGCATTTCTAGTTTGCGTCCTTCCACTATGAAGCTTATAATCAAATTTTATATCATTGTCCGTTATAGTTTCTTCAAAATGATAGTTTTCAAATATATCCTCAAGCATATATGTAAGCTCTACATCATGTGTAGCCGCAAAACACAATGTATTTTTGCTACCTATATTTTTTAAAACCTCACAAGAAGATGCTATTCTTTCAACTGTATTTGTGCCTCTTAAAATCTCATCTACAAAACATAAACATGGAATGTTATTGTTTATTTGATTTAATATGCGCTTAAGAGATTTAATTTCTACTATATAATAACTTTCACTACTATGTATATCATCTTTTAATGCCATAGAAGTATATATATTAAAATATGAAGATTTATAATCTTTAGCAAAACAAGTATATATAGTCTGTGCCATTATAGCATTTATCGCTATAGTTTTTATAAATGTAGACTTTCCAGATGCATTGGATCCAGTAAGTAATACCCCTTTTGTGAAATTTCCATTGTTCAAAACTGGTTTTTTTATAAGTGGATGATATATATCTTTAAACTCTATATTATTATCTTCTTTTTTTTCTGAAATTTTTAAATATGGTTTTGTATAAAAATCTAGACTTTCTCTAAATGAAGCTACTCCAATTAGTGCATCTATAATTCCTACATATTCATATACAGTTTTTAATTCTTCTTTATTTTTTATTATTGTATTTTTAACTTTTTCATAAGTTATTAATTCTCTTAAAAATATTAAATTTGCATACTCTGCAAATACATCCATGTCGCTCATTATACTTTTTTCTTGAATTCCTACACTTTTTCGTCTAATTTTTTTTAATTTTTTTAAACTTTCGTCTATAGAATCGATATTTTCATCTATTTCACAAATATTTTTTTCTTTTATCTTATTTGCTGCATTAACCAAACTTATCATATAGCTAAACCCGTTTGCATCGTAATTTCTAACCTTATTTCTTTGACTTATAAATACATTTAAAACTATAAACCCTATGGCTACTATTATAAATATTGGGTTTATAAATAATAGTAATAAACTAAGCGTTGGTGCCCATGATAATAATCTAAATTGTAGTAGTTTACTTTTACTATTATCTTCTTTATTAAATAAGCAATTTGTTATATATAGTTCATTGCTTTTCCCTAACTTTCCTAAAATAAACTGAATCTCATATCTTTCTTTTTCATTTTCCTTGAAATATTCTATAACTTTATCACGTTTTCTTAAAACTTCTTGATTGTGTAATGGATTTCTCAACATATCATACAAAATTTCTTGTCCAGCTGTAGATTGTGTATTATTTATTTTTTTAAAAATATCATCCATATTTAAATCATTCCAAGTTATGTCATCAATTGTATTTTTTTTATTTTTATTTCTAAAATAACTTGATACATTTCTCATCTTTATCATAACTTCGTTCAGATCAATATCTTTTCCATAGTTATTTACTATATTAAATTTTATATATTTTATTCTTTTTTTATTTTCATTAATCGAAAAAGTTATCCCAACTAATAATATAACTACTATTCCTATTAATAATTTCCAAAATTCCCCCATTTGATTACTCCTTTTTAATACTGATTTAATTATATTATACCTTAGTATAGGCATAAAAAATAGAAGATCTTGGGTTTATACCAAGACCTTTTTATATCCTATCCAATCTTATAGAAAACTTTGTTCCTATGTTTTTTTCACTATATAGTTTTAATTTCCCATTATGAAGATTTATAATTTTTTTAGTTATTGCTAGTCCTAATCCACTACCTCCATCTGTTTTACGAGATTCATCAGCTCTTACAAATTCATCAAATATATTTTCTATAACATCATGTGAAATACCACATCCATTATCCTCTATAATTATATCTACATATTTATCATTCTTTATTAAATCAACAGTAATAGTTGTTCCAATTTCATTATATTTAATTGCATTTATAATTATATTTCCTAAGGCCCTCTCCAACGCCTTAGTATCTATAATAGAATATATACTTTCTTCTGGTATATTCACGTCAAGTAAAAATCCGTTTTCTTCTATATCTATATAATACAAAGCTACTAATTCTCTTACAAATTCACTTATATCCTGTTTTTCTAAATTTAGTTTATAACCCGGGCTATCAAGTTTAGAAAAAACAAACAATTCATCAACTAAATAGTTTATTCTTTTAGTTTTATTATATATATAATCTAAGTATATCTTTTTTTCATCTTCGCTTGTTACAACCCCTTCTGATATCGCTTTAGAATACCCTAATATTGAAGTTATTGGTGTTTTCAAGTCGTGTGAGATATCTCTTATAATTCTCTTTTTACTATCTTCTGCTATACGTCTTTCGATTTCAGATTTTTCAAGCTTATCAACAGTACTATTAAATGATTCTTTTATTTTATTAAACTCCCTATATGAATTAAACTTAACATTTACATTTGAATATCCTTCACTCATTTTTTTAATTTCATTTTCTAAAATTTTAAGAGGCCTAGATATTTTTCTTATGGATAATATAGATAATATAATAAACATCAAGAAAACAATAATTATCGTTAGTAGTAAGCTAAGAGACATATATATTTTAGATTTTTTATTCCCATACATTTCGTGAAAAATTTTATAGCTATAATCAGGTATCTTTACAATATATAGCTTATCTCCTTGCTTATACGCTCTTGATTCATACTTGTAATTTGTATTTTTTTCATTTATAAAATCCTCAATTGAATAAAATTCTTTTTTATCTTTTTTTACCCCTATGATATTTACTATTTTACCATTTTCAACTTCTTCTACCCATCCATCTTCACTCAATATCTTTTTTATATCTATCTCTTTATAATTTTCTTTAAATAAATAGTTTATTCCACTTTTTGTTACTTCTAAGTTTTTACTATTTACTACATTACTAATCTGAAATAATATTAGATAAAGAAATATTATTATTCCAACTATAAATATTAAAGTTGCTAATATTGAATTTATTATAAATATACTATATAAACTTTTACCTTTTCTCAAAATTATCTTTCCTTTCATACCTTTTAATATTATTATAAAAATACTCTATATATAAATTATTATATATAGAGTGTGTTCATAAGATTTGCAGTTATAATTATATATTTTAATGTTTATCTAATATATCATCGATTATTACTATTAATGTTAATATAAAAGCTTCATCTTCAAAATTTATATCTATAGTATATCCATCTGTAAGTTTAAATAAATCTTTTTTTATATCAGCTATCTCTTTGTTTTCCTTATAAATTTTATATTTTCGATCAAATAAATTTCCATTTACCGTTAATTCTCCATATTTGCAGTTTATAGTCATTCTATCTTTAATAAAAGTTAATTTTTTATTTAAAGTCGCTACTACTTCTGAATTTTCCATAACTTCGTACTTCGGCAATAATGCTAGTTTTTGCTTTACTTCATATAAAGTTTTATTATCTTTCATCATTTTAAATTGCAGCCCCACAGATATTAATTTATTATCTACAAAGAATGCATCTTCTTCTTTATCATTTTTTATCCAAAAGTCTTCCTTTAACTTAAAAAGTTTAGATTTCATATGGTATCTCATAATTTTCCTCCTAATGTACATATTTATTTACTTTCAAATTTGTATCCAATTCCTCTTATTGTTTTTATATATTTAGGTTCTTTATTAGATTCTTCAATTTTATCTCTTATTTTGCTTATTTGAACCATTATAGCATTGTCTTCTGCTATATAGACTTCATCCCATACAGATTCAAATAAATTTTTTTTTGTAAAAACCTTATTTGGATTCTTCATGAACAATTCAACTATTTTTAATTCTGTTGATGTAAGTTGTATTTCTTCACCGTTTTTGGTTAACTTACAAGCTTCTAAATCTAATTTTAAATCCCCAACTTCTATTAATTGTTCTTCAATTTCATTCGAATTTGAGTATCCATATACTCTTCTTATTTGAGCATTAACTCTGGCTACTAATTCTAAAGGATCAAATGGCTTTGTAACATAATCGTCTGCTCCCATATCTAAAGCTAATATTTTATCGTATCCTTCAACTTTGGCTGAAATAACTATTATTGGTATATTTAGCTTACTTCTTATATTTACAATTAAAGAATATCCATTTAAGTTTGGCATCATTATATCTACAATAGCTAAGTTTATATCATTTTTATCTATAATGTTAATAGCCTCTATACCGTCATAAGCCTTAAATATTTTATAATCATTATTTCTAAAGTAAAGTTCTACTAATTCTACTATTTCTTTTTCATCATCTACGACTAAAATATTATACATTATAATCCTCCTCTAATATATAAACCATGATATTATACTTGTTTCTTAATATATATTATCTTATTTCCTTGTTTTTGAAAATATAGCTTGAAATTACCATTCCTACTATAAAGTAAACTAAACTTATTATAATATTGTTAATAGTATTAGTATTCATATCTGCAATATTTTTTAGTATATACGTTATGCTATATGGATTTAATTTACTAAAATACGAACATATTATATCAAATCCAATTATTATGAAAATACCAAATGATATAGTATGTCTTGAACTTGGTATTAAAAGACCTGGTATAAATAAAATTGAAACTAATCCTATTATAGGTATAAATGTAACTGCATATTTATAAATTACATCGCTAATTAATTCTAGTTCTGGAACTTGAGTCAATATTGAAGCTGCTATAATACTTATTATTATTTGAATTATCATGGTAATTAATACATTTATGCATATAAATACTAACTTGCCCATTAAGACCTCTGTCCTACTTATAGGATTTATAAGGTATATTTTCATTCCTCCATTATTAAACTCTTCTGTTATAACTTTAGAAATTATAATTATAATAAATGGAGGTATTATAGTTAATGTTGACTTAAGAAACATTAACATTATTTGAGATTCACCTAAAACGCTACTCCCAGCTACTTTTGTAGTTGCAAAATAAGCTAGTGCAGTAGATGCTAATATCAAAATATTTGCTAATAGTAAAGAACTTTTTTTGTTAGTTATAAATTCATTTTTTATTATACTATTCATAATTAATTTCCTCCTGTAACCTCTATAAATATGTCTTCTAAAGAACTATTATTTATTGATACTTCATATATCGGTATATTGTTATTTACAAGTTCTTTTATTACTAAAGCTATACTAGATTCATTAGCTTGAACAATTATTCCATTTTTTTCTGTTTTTTCTATCTTTGCATAATTTTTATCATTTAAAACTCTTGCTGCTTCACCTATACCTGTAGTTTTTATAAAAAATAGATCTTTTTTAGTAGTTATACTTTCTATGTCTGATTCTAGAATCTGTTTCCCATTTTTTATAATTATAACTTTATTACAAATCATTTCTATTTCATGTAAAATATGTGATGATATTATAATAGTTTTTTTGTGTTTAGTAACCAATTCTTTTATTAATTGTCTCATTTCTATAACACCTTTTGGATCTAATCCATTTGTTGGCTCATCTAATAATATTATTTTAGGATTTTTTATAAGTGCCATAGCAATTCCTAATCTTTGCTTCATACCCAAAGAGTAATTTTTAGCTTTTTCATTACCTCTACCTTTAAGACCTACTATTTCTAACACTTCATCAATTTCATAGCTACAAGAATACGTATCACTAAAGTTTTTTACTATTTTTAAGTTTTCATATGCAGTTAACTCAAGGTATATTGCTGGACTTTCTATAATTGCAGCTACATTTTTTATAGCCTCTTTAAATTTTTTGTCTATATCATATCCATCAATATAAACTTTACCACTATCTTTATTAATTAAATTTAATATCATTTTCATTGTGGTACTTTTACCTGCTCCATTTGGCCCTAAAAATCCAAATATGTCACCTTGGTTTACAGTAAAACTTAAATTATCAACAACTAACTTATTTCCTCGTTTTTTAGTCAGGTTTTCAACTTTTAAAATTTCTTGCATATTTATCACCTCTTCATTTAATTTGATAATATAATTTTAAAGTTGTAACCTTTCTAAAACCTTTCTATATTATTTAATGTTTTTAAATTTTTTTATTTTAATAAAAAAAAAACTAGCTTTTCAGCTAGTTTTATTTATTACTTGTAATGTTTAAGCATTGTATATTCTTTTTTATTTTAAGTTCATTTTTGTATATATAACTAAATAGTATAACTGCTATTAAGTAAAATGCAACCGTAAAATAATAAGGAATTGTATAAGATATAGTTTCCATTAAAAAGCCACCAATTGCAATTCCTATAGCTCTACTAATATTACTAGATAAAGCTATTAAACTACTCATATTGGTTCTTTCACTTTCATGCACAATTTCCATAGATAAGTTTTGAATAAGTGGCATAGCCATATTCATAAGTCCATTTCTCATAAAAAATGCAATAGTTATAATAAATATTCCTTGTGGAAAAGCAATTGATAGTAAAAATGGAATAGATAATAATTGACAAATTATAACTGATTTTACCTTTCCAAACTTGTTCGACATAAAAGGTATAATCATGCCTCCTATTATACACCCAAATTGTGATATTGAAAGTATAGTTCCAACAATATTATCACCTATATCCATAGAATATTTTAAGTATACACTAAAAAATGGTACAATTATTCCAGCCCCTATTCCTATTAGGAATTGATAAACCATAAAACTTACAATCTTTTTATTTAATATAGATGCATATCCTTTTAAACACTCTTTTAAATTTCTATGTTTTTCATACTCAGGTTCCTTCATAAAAAATATAGGAATCAAAGCTAAAATAGATAATATAGAAGTTATTATAAATATATACTTTATAGATTCACTTGATGTAAAATAATTATCTAGATAAGATGACATAACTCCACCTAAAAAAGAAGCACCCATCATACCTATATTAGACATTATAAAATTCGTACTAAAAACTGATACTCGTTCCTCTTCAGATGTATTTTCAAGTATGTACATACCTTCTGCTGTAGTTTTTATACTCATCCCAAAACCATTTATAATTGCCATAATTAATATTAAGTTTGAATTATTGAAAAAAACTATAAAAATAGAACCTATTGCTATACATATAAATCCTAAATTGAAACTTTTTTTCCTACCTATTCTTTCAATTAAGTACGCACTAAAGATAGATCCTATTGCTATAGAAAATGTATTAATTGAAAGAACACTTCCTACAAACTGTTCTTTATAACCAATTTCTTTTAAGTATATCCCCACAAACATATTAAAAATTCCCATAGCAAAAGAAGCTATAAGATTTATAGTAAGAAACAACTTTATATTCTTACTTAGTTTTATCTTACAAGCATTTTTCATTATATCCCCTCTTCTCACAACCTTTTTGTCTTTTCAATATAAGTGTATTTCTTTTTTTTATTTTTTTCAATATTCTTTAAATAGTTTATTATAATAAAACGACTTGATTTAATTATATAATTAAACCAAGCCGTTTTATTTTTTTAATCTCGTATTGCATCTTTTATTTTTTTATTTAAAACTTCCCTATACTTACCACGCTTATATTTATATTCTTTAAACGAATCTACATTTCTACATATATCATTTATTACTTTTTTAGTTATATTGTTTATACTATCTAAATTTTCCTCATATAAAATTTCTATAGAGTCTATTTCTATTAAAGTGTCCACTACTTCCATGTATATATCTTTTAATACATGTTTACTATCACTTTCAAAAGCTAATTCTAATTTTGCCTGATATTTTATAGGAACTACCTTTTCTTTTATAAATAAAATAAAGTTTTCAAAATCTTTTTTATTATTAAGTGGCTCTACTTCAAATAAAATTCTAAAGAATAAATTCCATATAAACTCACAATTTAATTTAGATATAATAAAATTGCCTAGCCTTTCACAAAATTCATCCTCAAACTCAGGTAATTTCCCAAATCTAATTTTAGAGTTAAAGTCTATATCTTTTTTAGAAATTTCATTTATTCTTTTAAGTCCTTTTATTGTAGTATCTTCACTTATATCCATTCCATCTTTTTCTTTATTAAATGAATAATTTATTATTGTCTCACAAGGTTTTTTAAAATCTATTATAAATCCTATGTCAGCTTCCATTTTTTCTGCAAAGGTATCATATGCAATCTTTGCTAAAAACTTTTCCATAGATTTTCTTTTGCTATCTTTATCTTTATTATTTCCACTGAAATTTTTATAAACAGATAATAATTGATTATCTATAAGTGTTAAATTGGTCTTTATTGATGCAAATACATCACTTAAAAACTTATCCATCATAACATATGCATTATTCTTGTAAATAACATTATGTTCTATTTCACTCCAAAAAATATTAACCATAGATTTTATCTGAATTTCAAAATTTATTTTATTGTCTCCATATAAAAACAATCCATCTATTCTATATATTTCAAATCCATTTTTTTGTTTCCTTGGCTGGTCTTTGTCTAATCTAATTCTTATATTTTCATTTTCCTCATTATAATAATATATATGGTCTTCACTTATATTGAAATACGATTTTAAAAGCTTATATATATTTCTTTCTTCCTCTATAAACCTACACTCTAATCTTACCCCAATTAAATCTGATAAGTTATGTATTAAAAGCTTAGGTGTTTTATATTTATTTAAATATTTATTTCTTATAATTTTCTCTCTTAAGCTATATTCACTTTTTACTCTTGAATTGACATTTAAGTATTCTTGTTCGTTAATATTTAATATACATTCAAAATATTTTACTAGTTCTTCTGATAACATGTTAAGCGTCGGCGTTATATCATTTAACAATTCTACAGCTTCATCAATGTATTCAAATTCTCTCAAACTCATAATAAGTTCTCCTTGGCGTCTTTTTTATATAACTAAATTTTACACAAAAACTCAAATTTAAGCAAATAACGAAATTGTAATTTTATTTGATTATTAATTTCGATACGCTCTAGTGCCTTTTCTAAAATAAAAAGTAACGGAGAAAAATATAGTCAATAATTCAGCAATAGGTATTGCTAACCATATACCATTTAGTCCTATAAAATTAGGTAATATAGTAATTGTAGCCACTACAAACACTAAAGATCTAAGAATAGATATTATAGCAGATACCTGTCCATCCCCTATAGCTGTAAAATAACCTGACATAAAAATATTTGTTCCTATTATTAAAAATCCATATGAAAATAATTTTATACCTGATGTAGCAATAGTATAAACTTCTAAGTCATTAGTAAATATAGATATTATATACTTACCTCCAATTATAGAAATTAAAAATATAACTATAGAACTCCATCCAATTGTTACAAAGCTATGTTTTAAACTTTCTTTTATTTTTTCTTTATTTTTAGCTCCAAAGTTATAACTAATCATAGGTCCTATTCCAACTGCAATTCCAAAATATACCGCTATAAAGAAATAATATATATATATTATTATCGACATTGCAGCAACACCATTTTCTCCGCTAAAAGTTAATATACTTTTATTAAATAAAAATGTAGTTATACCTGTTGATAGCTCTGTAAACATTTCTGAACTACCATTATAACAAGAATTAAATAGTTCTTTAAAATTAGCTTTTGGTTTTGTAAATTCTAAATTCGAATTATTCCCTTTGAAATAAATTATTCCTATTATACCTGAAATAGTTATGGCAATATATGTTCCTAATCCAGCCCCTAAAATTCCCATATCAAGCACTACTATAAATAAAAAATCAAAAACTATATTTAAAACTAATCCTAGTGAAGACATTAAAAGAGATACTTTAGGGCTACCATCTACCCTAGCATAGTATTCAAAGTATAACTTTAACATCATTGGAATGGTCATAAGTACAGTTACAATCCCATATGATTTTGCGTATGGATATAATATATCAGTCGTTCCTAAAAATCTAAGTATAGGATCTAAAAATATTACTCCCAAAATAGTAAGTACTACGCCTATAGAAATTAAAACTACTGTTACAAATGAAAATAACTCATTAGCTCCTTTTATATTTTTTTCCCCAAGCTTTATACCAACTAAAGCTCCAGATCCTGTAGCTAGCATAACTGCAATCCCAAATACTACACAAGTTATAGGTATTATAATATTTATTGATGCCAGTGCATCTGAGTTTACATATCTCGATACGAAAAATCCATCTATAGTAGTATAAAATGATAGAAATATCATTGTTATGATGGATGGAAATACATATCTTAAAAACTCCTTGTAATTTTGTTTTTTCGCAAATACTTCTTCCATTTTTTCACCTCTACATTTTTTAAATAATTGATATTACTTGACATTATTAATTGTGAAGGATATAGTAACTATATTGTCAATGAAATTTCAAAATAAAATTTGAGGTGATATGTTTGAATTTTACTGTAGGCGAATTAGCAAAGTTAAATGGAATGAACAAACAAACGCTAATATATTATGATAATATCGATTTATTTAAACCTAAAGTTGTTGATGAAAATAACGGATATAGATACTACACTTCTGATCAATTAGAAGTTTTAGATAGTATATTAGTTTTAAGAGAACTTGGAATTCCTATAAAAGAAATTAAAGATTTTTTAATTAAAAGAGATGATAACAAAGCATTAATTCTTCTAAAAGAACAAAAAATCAAGTTGCAATCTCAACTTAAAAATTTGAAAAAAAGTATAGCAAGGCTTGAGAATAAAATAGAAACAATAGAAAGTTTAAATGAATATGATGATAAAGTTTACTTTCAAGAATTACAATCTGAATTTATCATTACACAAAAAGTAGAAGAACCTTTTCAACTTCTACAAACCGATATCGCATTTAAAAAATTGTTAACTATCGTTAATAAAAATAAATATCCATACAACTATCAGGTAGGTACAATAATATCATTAGAAAATTTACTTAGCAAAAACTATACTACTGCGCATTCCGTATTTTTCCCATTGCATAATAAAT
Organism: Paraclostridium bifermentans; assembly: GCF_019916025.1. NCBI lineage: Bacteria > Bacillati > Bacillota > Clostridia > Peptostreptococcales > Peptostreptococcaceae > Paraclostridium > Paraclostridium bifermentans. The sequence continues at coordinate 2,204,044 of NZ_CP079737.1, forward strand.
TAAGTGCTCCAAATGTTTTAAAAAAAGCTGAAGGACTTTATGCTATAACTCTTCACAAAGGAGAATATAAAGACGTAGGAAAAACTTACGAAATACTAATAGATAATATAAATAAAAATGGTTATGAAATGGCAGGACCTTCTTTTGAATATGGTATTTTAGATAGCTTAACATCTTATAGTTCAAAAGATTATATAACAAAAATATCTATACCAATAAAAAAAGCTTTAGCAATTTTTTAAAATCGCTAAAGCTTTTTTATTTCCATTTTTCTAAAACCTCTAACATAAATTCCTTTATGTCTATATTATAAACTTCTTTTAAATAATCTCCATTAAAAACTTCTCTTGAACTTCCATAACAAACTATCTCTCCATGATTTAATAAACAAACCGCATCACTAAAATAGTGAACTAAATTTAAATCATGTAAAACTCCAATAACAATTTTATTATTATCTTTTGCCCATTTGGATAGATGTTCTAACAATTCAATTTGATATTTTAAGTCTAGATGATTAGTAGGTTCATCCAACAATATAACATCTGGGTCTTGAGCAATTGTTCTTGCTAAAAATACTCTTTGTAACTGTCCACCACTTAATTCATTTATGGTTTTATCTTTTATATCACTTAATCCTACCTTTTCAATGCAATCCAATACTATTTTTTTATCTTCTTTACTTAAAGAATTAAATACTCCCGTTGAATGTGCATATCTACCAAGTGCTACAGTTTCATATATGGTATATGGAAAATATATTTGAGTTATCTGACTCATAAGTCCTACTTTTTTTGCTAGATTTTTCCTTGAAAAATTACAAACTTCCATACCATCAATAGTTATACTTCCTTTATATTTTATAATATTAGCTATAGATTTCAAAAGCGTACTTTTTCCACATCCATTTGGTCCTACTATGCAAAGATTTTTTCCTCTTTCAACTTTAAAATTAACATTTTTTATAACATCAACGTCTTCATAACCACAATAAAGATTTTTTACTTCTAACATTTCATCACTTCTTTCCTTTGCTAAAATACACATATGCAAAGAATGGTGCACCTATAATTGCTGTAATAGCTCCTACCGGAAGCTCTGCTGGAGATACTATCGTTCTTGCAATTAGATCTGTTATAACCATCAGTGATCCTCCAAATACAAAAGACATAGGTATTACATATTTATGTTTTGATCCAAATACCCTTCTTACCATATGTGGCGCTATTAAATCTACAAACCCGATTGTTCCACTTAATGCTACTGCACTTCCCGTTAAAATGGCTGAGTGTATAAATAAATGTTTTTTAACCCTATTTGTATCTACACCTACTGCCTTTGCCTGTTCTTCTCCAAATGTTAATATATCCATTTCTTTTGTGTATCTTAAAACTCCAATAACACCTATAATTAAAAATGGAATTAAAACTCTCACATATGACCATCCCTTCATAGAGAAGCTCCCCATTTGCCAAAGACTTATACTTTTTATATCTTCACTAAAAAGTGCTGTAAGTGTTGTAAGTAATGCATTTACAAAAAGCGAAAAGACCATACCCGCTAGTATAATTGTATTATTAGCCATAGTTTTATCTATTTTAGAAGAAAAAACTATAACTCCATATACCGTTATCAATCCACATAAAAAACCTATTAATGGCAATGTCAATTGCCCTAGAAATGGTATAGATATTCCAAGAACTATAACTAATCCAGCTCCTAAAGATGCTCCTGACGATACCCCTAAAGTATAGGGAGATGCCAATTCATTTTTAAGTATTGACTGAACTACTGATCCACTAACTGCCAAACATCCTCCAACCATAAAAGCTAATAATACTCTTGGTAGTCTAAGTGACCATATGATAGATATATCTTTTGGATCTATCCCTTCTCTTAATGGTAAATTTATAACCTTATTTAAAATTATACTCATAGTATCTAATATATGAATATTGGAACTCCCTATGGAAGTTCCAATACTGATTATAAAAAATACTAACGGTATTGATAAAATCGCTAAAGTTTTATTTTTGTTTTGCGTACGCATCTGGGTTTATATACTCTGCCATTTGTTTTAATGCTTTTACTACATTTTGAGATGGTCTTGATGATGCATTCGTATCAATTAAGTATACTTGTCCATTTTTTACTGCATTTATATTTTCCCAACCTTCACGTCCTTTTATATCTTTTACTGCATCTTGAACGTAATTTACATTAGTTAATATTACATCTGGATTTTTTTCTATAACTGACTCCTCACTAGGTGATATCCAAGATTTTTGGTCAGCGAATATGTTTTCTCCACCCACTAACTCAATCATCTCATTTAAAAATGTACCATTTCCAAAGCTATATAAATTTGGTGCTGGCCCTATTTCAACGTAAACTTTCTTTTTATCTTTTATAGTTTTTCCTATTTTAGCTATTTCATTAACTTGAGATTTCATATTATCAACAATTTTTTGTCCTTTTTCTTTTGTTCCAGTTATATCAGCTATAAACATTATGTCATCGTATATACCTTGTATGCTATCACTACTTGGGATATATGCAACACTTATACCAGCCTCTTTAGCCACTTTAAATGGATCTTCACTATTTCCAGTTTTATTATGTCCTGATGCTATAATCATATCTGGCTCTAAAGATACTATAGCCTCAGCATCTGGGTTTGCAAAATCTATTAATTTTATATCTTTAGGTAGTCCAGGTATATCAGCTGAATATTTATCAACAGCTACTAATTTATCAGCAAGCCCTAATTCAACTAGTACTTCTGTATTAGATGGAGCTGTAGATATTATCCTTTCTAATTTTTTAGGAACTGTAAAATCATTTCCCTCTCTATCTTTTACTACTGTTTCTTTTTTACCGCATCCAGCGACTGCTAACATAACTACTAAAATAGCAGTTATTAATGTTAAAATTCTTTTTTTCATTTTTATTCTCCTTACTTATAATTTCTACTTATAAATTCAGTTTCTTGTATTCCTTCATCTTTATTAAGCTTTATAGCTAGTATAAAGAAATATCCAGATAACAGATTTGCAAAATCAAATAATAATTCATCTACATCATTTCCATTTTCCTTATATCTATGTAATAATCTTACCAATGCTTTGCACTTTGTTCTTATAATATGTGCATAGCTTCCACAAACCCCACCTTGAGGTAAAACAAATTTATCAAAAATACCTTTTATCTCATCTTGGTAAGATAGTGTTCTAGATTCTAACCATTTTAACTCATTATTTGTTACGCTTACAAATGTTCTAAGTGATGCATTCATGTGATATACAAGTTCATTTATTTTACTTAACTCGGCTTTTAAATTTTCATCAATTATAAAAGCTCTTAGTAATCCTATTGTACTCGATATTTCATCTGTAAATATTTCATAGTCACATCTTAAATCATCTGATTTATCATATAAAAATGGATATGCTAAATATTTTGACATTTTTTCATTCCTTTCGTGTTGATTTTACATAACAATAGATATAATTCTATTTTTGTTGTAAAATTCCTTTTATTGAAATTTATTTGTAAAATAAATAATTTTCAATAAATTAATCTCCTAGTTTTGTATAAACACTTAAACCTAGCTTATACATTTAAAAAGACATACCCAGAGAGTATGCCTTAATTTATTCATGTATAATAATAGCCTTTATCCAACCCTCAGAAGATAATTAGCCTTTAAGCATTGGCAGGTATCCCGGCTCAGCTTCATTCTACTCTCAATCCTTCCCAATTTCTCAGTGGATACTTAGATTTCGTCAGCTTTACGGTTACTGGGGTAGCTTAGAATTTACATCTAATTCCCTATTAAGTCTATTGACACCTAATACTTACTATTTAATTTTCATATTGTTATATAGTCCATTATACAACAATATGAAATAATGTTCATTATATATTTCTAATTTGGTAAAATAAAATTTCTATCTATTTTTTCTACTTCTTATAAAATCTATTATAACGTATAAAACAATTAATGCAGTTATAATCATAACTATATCCATTATCATAGGACTAATTCCCATTCTATACCCCATATATCTAAATGGATTATATCCTCCAAATCCAAAAAATCCTCTACCATATGCTGGTGGTATATATGTTCTTCTACTAGATCTACCACCATAGTCATCATACTCATCATTTTTTTTATTTTTAGAATTTGAAGTATCGTTTTGATTAGATTTAGAGCTTGTATCTGGTTTAGTACTAAAACTTCCTGAATCAGGCTTTGTTGTGCTTGATTTTGGCTTTGTAGTATTATTATTTGAATTATTGCCAGTAGTTCCTTCATTTATTGTTGTCTCAGGCTTTGGTTTAGTACTAAAACTTCCTGAGTCTGGTTTTGTTGTACTTGATTTTGGCTTTGTATAACTACTGCTTGGTTTACTAGAGCTAGAACTTGGTTTGCTAGTGCTAGAACTAGATTTAAAGCTACTTGAGCTCGATTTAAAACTGCTACTTGATCGACTTGAACTATGTGAGCTATGCGAACTATGTGAAGAGCTTCCTTTAGCTACTTGATATTCAACATTTGATATTTCATTTTTATTTGAAGTTGCATATGACTTTTCTATTGAAAAAGTAAATGCACAAGTTATAGCAAATATAAATACAGTTAAAAAAAGAGTTATATTCCTTTTTAATTTGTTCATTATACATTTAACCCCATTTCTATGAACTTATTATATAATCTATCTAAATTTGATGTATCTTCTCCATCTATTACTGAATCATAGCTTTCTTCCCCTTTAAACTTAAAATACTCTAATAGCTGTTGATTGTCTTTATCTTTACTATCTACCAGATATACATATCTTCTCAAAGATTCATCTTGTATTTCTATTAAGTAACCCTTAACATCAAACTTGAATTCTTCATCCCCATTATATAAAGTTACTATATCTGTAGATTTTGTAAATACAAATTTTTCCTTGTCGCAATCATACGTGTACTCTAATTCTCTACAATTTATACATCTATTAAAATTGCACTCACTTACACAATTTATACACTTGCACATTTTACATTTGTCTAACTTATTTATAGACTCTCTTTTATCTCTAGTTAAATAAGATTGTATTTCATCTTCTATATCATTTTTCTTTTTAAACAACTTAGAGAATATATTTTTATCTTCATTTTTTTCTTCTTTTTCCAAGTCATTTAAAAAAGCTATATACCCTGATAAATCATCTAACTTTCTTATAAAAATTCTTTTTCTTAATTCTTCATCGCTTAACATTTGCTTTAAATCATTTGCTGCAAATACTAAGTCTGTGTACATTTTATCGTATTTTTTCTTTTCATTTAAAATTCTTTCGTCCATACTATACCTCCTAAAAAAATTAACAAATTAAATATTAATATAACTATATTCTATAAGTTATCCACAAATATTAGTTAAATATAATTCCCTAAGCGTAAAAATAAGGTAGATAGCTTTTAACCATCTACCTTTAGTAGTTTATCTATTTATCCATTTCTCTTTTTATTCTCTCTAGTTCATCTTCAACTTTAGAATCAACCACTGGTGAATCATTTATATACTCGTCAAGCATATCATCTTCGCTCTTTGTCTTCATAGTTTCTAAAGCTTTGCCATAACTTTCTTTTTCTTGAACTTTCTTTTCAAGATCATCTAAGTTTATACCATGATCATCACTTAATCCCGATAAAGTTTCATTGATCTCATTGTTTATTTCTGCCACATCAAGTCTAGTAGCTAATTCTTGTTTTTTAGACTTCATTTTAGATATTTCAAGCTCTAGTTCTTCAATTTTGAATTTTATTTCTTGTATTTTCTTATCTTGAGCTTCTATTCTAGATATAGTTTGATTTAATTTTTCTTGCATTTCTAGTTTTTGTTTTACAAAACCTTGAGCTTTTTCATTATCTTCTTTTAACAATGCCGCTTTTGTAGCTTGCTCGTATTTTTCTATTTTCTCTTCTAATGATTTTTTTTCATTTCTTATATTATCTACTGATGCTATAAAATTTGCACATTGTTTTTTTGCATCTTGAAGTAATTTCTCTTTCTTCGTTATTGATAAATCTAACATTTCTATTGGATCTTCATGCTTTTCTATAGCTTTATTTGCCTTAGCTTCTACAACATTTTTTAATCTTTTAAAAAATCCCATTTAGATAGTCATCTCCATTCATATTTTTATATATTTACATTTAATATACAATTTGATTTTTAATATTAATATATATAATAGCATAAATACTATATTTTTCTATAATTATTTATATTTGTTACCATTTGTTATTTTTTACTTATTATTTTTTTTAAATTTTCTATTTCTTTATCTTTTTTCTTTAACTTCTCTTCATATTCTACTTTTACATCTTCTATACTTTTATTTAATACATTAATCAATGATGCCATTTCATCTGAACTACCTGCTATTCTATTCAATAACATCAAGTTTTGTGCTAGGACATCGGGAATCTGTTTGTGAGAGTATCTAAGTTGATGATCTATTTCCCCATACCCTTCTTCAAAAATAGTTCTTACCTGTATTTCTGCAATTATTTTCTGTGTTGTTGGGTACGACTCTATTATATAATGTACTGATCTATACCCTGATAATCTTGAACATACTTCAATTCCTAGTTCTTCGAATTTTTTTGTGTTATCACCTTCTCTAACATTAGAAACAATTTCTAACACTTTCCACATCCTAGTAATAAAACTATGTATTTCTTCCCAATCTTCTTTAAATATATGTATTACTCTTATTCCCAATAAATCAGTTATTTCATTTTTATAATTATTTACAGTAAAATTAAAATCACTTCCATATTTTGATCTTCTATCTTCTATTTTTCTTATTATTTTTTCAATTAAATGTTCAGGATCCTTAACTCTAGTCTTTACTGAGTGAACTTTCGGATGACTTCTTAATATAGTAGCTATTAACTCCGCTTGTGTTTCATAACTTTTTCTATGCATCATAAAGTCTTCATAAATATACTCAATTTCATTCCAATCTATACTATTTTTTATTAACTCTTTATCTGTTATTTGATATTTCTCCAGGAATTCATCTTTTCTTAACATTATGCTCCCTCTCTTTTGATTTAGTTCATATTTTATTATATCTCATATTTTACATTTTTAACTATATTATTAGTCTTTAAATTTGCAAATAAATTAATAAATACTTATAATATTTGTTGATAGTATTTTTAAAGAGAGGAAGTGAGTTTTTTGAATTCCATGAAAAATAGTATAAATATACTTGATAATGTTTTTGTAATTCAAAGAATCGTAGATCCTAAACACAAAAAAATAATAACTCTTGATAATGATATAAAAATAGATAATAACCATAAATGTTTTGAGTTTTGGAAAACTGGGTCTGCTTGTTGCAATTGTATTTCTATGCGAGCTTTAAATGAAAACTCATCTTTTTCTAAGTTAGAGTATGTTGATGAGAAGCTCTATATGGTAATATCTGCTCCTATCAATGTTGAAGGTGATGTTTATATTGTCGAGCTTATAAAAGATGTTACAAACGATACTATGTTTTCAACTTATACTAATAAAACTGTTAACGAACTTAAATCTGAAATTAATAAATTAAATATGCTTATTGTTACTGATGAATTAACTAATATTTTTAATAGACGTTACTTAGATGAACATCTGCCTTCTCTATTAAAAAATTTATCTTTACCTGATTTTTCAGTTAGTTTGATAATGTTAGATATTGATAAATTCAAAAATATAAATGATACGTATGGACACTTATGTGGAGATTTTATAATTAAAGAGGTAGCAAGCTTACTTGATTCATATATAAAAAATTTTGGTGGATGGGCCTGTAGGTATGGTGGAGATGAATTTATAGCAGTTGTAGAAAATAAATCTGAAAATGAAACTTATGCTCTAATAAATAATTTTAAAACATTTATTGGGACTAGAGAGTTTTTATATGAAAATAATAAAATTAATATTACTTGTAGCTTTGGAGTTTCTTACCTTAATAACGAAAATATAACATTTAATGATGCTTTAAACTTAGTTGATTCAAAACTTTATAAAGCTAAAAATTCAAGAAATTCAGTATGCTAGACTCAATATAAAAATGCTATTTTAGTCTTTAAAATAGCATTTTTATATTGGAATAATAAACTTTACGGTAAAACAGTATTCTTCTATATTAAAATCTATGACCCCATCATATTTTTCTATTGTAAGCTTTAAATTTTCAATACCAATTCCATGATTAGTTTTATCTTTTTTCAAAGTTTCTATTTTAAAACTTTTATCTAATTCAAGTGGTTTTTTATTTTTAGAATTTTTTATAACACATATTAATTTATTATCTATAACATCGCAATATAGGTGAATATACTTTTCTCTTTTATTATCATCTAGATTTACACATGCTTCTATTGCATTGTCTATTAAATTATTAAATATTATTGATATATGCATATTTTTTATATTTATGTCTTTAGGTATGAATATATCATATTTTAGTGTTATTCCATATTTTTTACATACTTTTATTTTGTTTTTGATAAGAGCATCCATTAGAATATGTTCGCTAACAAAATAACAATCAATATCTTCAATTTCTTTATCTATTTCATAAATAAAGTCCACTGCTTCTTCATATTTTTTTGATGCTACTAACTGATTTAAAGCAAATTTATGCTTTTTAATATCATGAGCTATATACCTGACTTTTTTCATATATTTTTCATACTCACTATAGTGTTGAAGTTGGCCTTCTAATTGATTATTACTAACTTCAAGGTTATATTTTGTGTAAGAAAGTTCCGCCTTTATCAATATATTTTGAATTATTAACTCACTCACCAATGTATAAACTATTATATATTTAACAATCTCTATGCTATTTTCACTTGTAAATATCCACTTAAAAAAATATGCTATTACAATATTATCTATATAATAATTTATGGTCACATAAATACCGTATTTGTATTGCTTATTTAAATATATATATTTATTTTTAATCCTTGTATTCATAAACCTATAATGCATTACTATAAATACAAAAACAGATATAATACATATTAAAATCTCTATTATAAAATAGCAACTTGATAAAATTTTTATTGAATAATTATACTTTAAAATAAAATCAAACATACATTTATAAATTATAAAAGCTATTAAATTTGAGTATAATGAATATTTCAATATTGTAAAACCCATTAAAATCACACTGGTTCTCACTTTTAACTTCTTTATATATATACATATAATTAAAAGTGAAATTAGTGAAAATATTGTTATGTATAAAGTTGTATTGTATATTTCCATTAGTGTTGTGAATACAGGTAATAATATAATTACAAACATATATACAATATCTTTATATGTAATTTTTATAGATCTAAAATAGCTATAATATATGAAAGTTATAAATCCGATCAATCCAACTATGTAAACAAACAAATTGTCCTCCTATTGTTATACGTTAATCCTTTAAATTGTAATTTATATATTTTTCTTTTAAATCTAAAATCTTTAGTCTACTAACCATAGCTTTTTGTGAAATATCAAAAAATATCTCTCTTGAAGCTATCTTTCGTATCTTTTTTATATTAACGATATAACTTCTATGACTCCTATAAAAAAAGTTTCCATCTAGCTGTTTTTCTATATCTTCTAACTTTCCATAAAATGATTTAGTTTCATAGTCTCCATTAAAATCATAGTGTACGGTTATAGTTCTATTGTTTACTTCAAAGAAATATATACTATTTACATTGAATTTAACAATTTCTTTTTGCATTTTTAAAACTATAGTTCTAGTTTTTTGATTTTTTTTTACCTCTAAAATAATTTTTTTTAATTTCTCTTCATTCAATGATTCTTTAAGTAAATATTCATATACATTTAGTCCATAGCCCTTAATTGCATATTCTGAGTAATTAGTAAGAAAAACTATGCATACTTCTTTATCTAAGAATCTTATCTTTTTAGCAGTTTCAATTCCATCTATATCGTCCATAACTATATCCAACATAATTAAATCAAAATCTTTATCATTAATATCATCTAAAAGTTTAAGCCCTGAATTATACTCAAAAATAGTAATACTTGTATCTATTGATTTTGAAAATTTAGCTATATAACTTTTCACTGTGTCCCTGTATATTTTTTCGTCGTCACAAATAGCTATTTTCAACCTTATAACACCTTCCATTTTTTATTTGTAATATAATTACTTTTTATAATAACATTTATAATATATAGCGTAAACGATAATAAAGATAGAAACATAAATTTCCATCTTTATTATTACAGTCCTATAAAATTTGTTATTTTAATCACATTTTTAGCTCTATTAGTATATATCCGAAAATTCTATACTCATAGGATCAAACCCACTTATTACGCATGGAGTAGATAGTTTATCTTTTGAATTACCATTTTTAAACGGAAGTTTTACAATAAACTCACTACCTTCATCTAAAGAAGTATTCACATCTATACTCCCCCCATATATGTTCACTAATGAGTTAGTTATATATAAACCTAATCCACTTCCTTCATTTAGTTTTACTAATCTATCATCTACATAGCTTAATTTTTCAAAAATACATTTTGTATATCTATTTGGTATCCCAACTCCATCATCTTTAACTTTTATAGTAATATAATCTTCTTCACAAGTTAATACAACTTCTATTTGCCCATTTTTCTTGTTATATTTTATTGCATTAGATAATAAGTTTAATAAAATTTTTTCAATAATATTTTCATCAAATTCCCCAATATGTTCTTCTTCATTTGTGTCGAAGATTAAACTTATACCCTTTTCTTCACAAAATAGAGCAGTTTTTATACAAATATTTTCTACAAAGTAGACAATATCTCCCATTTTAAAATTGCATTTTATCTCATTTGAATCTAATTTAGTTACATAAACAAGATTATTAGTAAGTTTTAACAATCTGAAACTATTTTTTTTTATAATATCACTAATGTATTTAATTTCATCTACATCAACTTTTCGCATTGAATCAATATTAAAACTTAATAATTGTAATGAACTAGTAATTGCATTAATTGGTGTTCCTAGTTCATGATATAAATTTGAAAAGAAATCAGATTTTAATTTTTCTATTTCTTCATATATATATGCTGTATTAGTTATATCTCTGACCATTCCAACAATTCCACAAACTTGATTTTTACTATCTAACATCGGGGTTTTTGTTATTTCTATATGTTTTCTTTTTTGATTTTGCATTTCTATTTCTGTTTGATATATTCGCTTTGATTTATATATAATTACTTCTTTGTCTTTTTCTTCAAAAATTTTAGATTGTTTATTATGTCTGTATATATCTTTATCTGTTTTTCCTATGATTTGGTTAGATGTCAGTCCTAAACAATTACAAAACTCTCTATTACAATAAATATATATCCCCTTTAAGTCTTTATAAAATACTGCATTTAAAACTGACTCCCCTAATGCAAACCCTAAATCACTTTTATTTTCAGCTAAGTTATGGTTCATTTTTACCACTCATATAAACCCCCTTTAATTTTTTTAATCTATAAATTTTTTAATATTTATTACTATATTATATAAAATAAAAGTAGATTTAAGTCGCATTTGGTTGTGAAATGTATTTTTTTAGTTGTGAAATGAATTTATTGACTCTCCTATAATTTTTATTCCTTTTTCAATCTCCTCAAATGAAAGTCTCGAAAATCCCAGTCTTAATGTATCTTCACCTTTTTCATTTACATAAAATATATCTCCTGGCATAAATATAACGCCTTTTTCATAACATCTTTCCAATAATTCCCTCGAATTTATATTTTTTAGCTTTATAAAAATATGAAGTCCACCTTCACCCAGTATATATTCATTTGGTATGTATTTATTTACGCATTCATATGCATAGTTAAACTTTTCTCCATAAAACTTCTTTATTTTTTTTACATATTTTTCAAATGCTCCATTACTCAGATAATCGTAAAGAACTGCTTGATCTAAAAATGAAACATGAATACTCTTGCACCTTTTCACACTTTCAAGCCTTGAAATCACAGTTTTGTCACATAATATCCATCCTATTCTAAGCCCTGGGAAAAGTATTTTTGAAAAACTTCCTATATATACAACTCCATTATTTAAATTATCTAAAGATGCAATTGGAAATATATGAGAACTAGAGTACAGTAGCTCTTCATTGAATCCATCTTCTATTATTGGAGTATTATGTTTTTTCATTAATTTATAGAACTTGTATCTATTCTCTGGATCCATAACTAGTCCTGTTGGATTATGGTATGATGGAGTTATATACGCAAATTTAGGCTTAATTCCTTTTTCTTCTAAAAAATCTAGTTGGTCTTCTAGCATGTTAAAATTTAATCCATTATTATTTATATCTATGCCTACAATATTTAATCCTAAAAATTCAAATATCTTTTTTGCTGTATTGTGAGTTGGATTTTCACATATTATATAATCACCTTTATTTGTGAATGACGATAGAATAAGCTCCAGACCCTCTGTAAATCCATTAGTTATTAATATATCTTTATTGCTTGTATCTACACCTTTACTATTCATATAGCTAAGTAAATAATCTATAAGCGGCTTGTATCCTTTTGCATATCCATAGTTTAAAATTTTGTGACCCTCTAGTGATAGTCTATTTAAAAAGGCTTTTTTAAACTCATCTATATCAAATAGCTCTCCATTTGGGGCTATGCTTTTAAAAGATATTAAATCACTCCTCCATGGAATTTCATTTTTTACAATATCCATATCATTAGCTATTTTTGTCTGTTCATTTTCAAGGCAGCTAAAATCTATATTCCAAGATTTATTCACAGATACATTTTTATGATTTACGAAAGTTCCTTTTCCATAAACTGAGTAAATTACACCACCTGCTTTTAATTCCTCGTATGCAGAAATTATAGAATTTCTACTTACATTTAAAAACTGACTTAACTCCCTTGTTGATGGCAGTTTGCTATTGTCTGGTATTAACCCTTTATTTATCATATCATCTATATACTCTTTTATTTGTATATAGATTGGCTGTTCATCATTTAGTTTTAAATTTGAAAATAGCACTTAATCACCTCTTACCATTTTTAGTCCTATTTAATATAATATCAATTATTTTATACAACTTGCAATTATATATTGATATTTTAATAATAAAAGGACTTATTCAAAACATCTTAATATCTTGAATAAGCCCTTATTATAATTATTTTAATTTGAAATTTAAATTAACTTTACTCTGTAACATATACACTAATATAGGAATATACATATAAGTTAAATATCCTTTGATATTAAACATTGTTATTATCAATAAAAATGAAAATATACTTGCTGTTCTAATTGATGCTTTTTCACTTTTATGTAATATAGTAAGTATAGTTCCACTCATTATGCCAAATAGAATTATCATAAGTGAAAATGCAATAAATATACTTAGTTCTTGAAATTTAATAGGCATCTTAGGTATCGATGAATATAAAATTACAAATGTATATGTCATTACACCAAATGCAATATATGTCTTTCCCATAGTTTTTTTCTTTATTATAAGAACAAAAGTAAAAATTAAATATAATAAACTAAGCAAACTTACCAAACTCATATACATCACCCGTAATTAATTTTATTTTGAATTATGTTTATATGCCTAATATCATCGGCATTATAGCTAATATTAATAATGTAGCAATAAATAAAATTAATAGTAATTTGCCTATAAACTTCACCCATGTTACATAATCAATTTTAGATATTGCCAATCCTCCCATTACAACTCCAGATGTTGGAGTTATTAAGTTGACTATACCACTTCCTGCTGAAAACGCTGAAACTACAATTTCAGGTGCAATATTTAATTTCTGAGCAAGCGGGGCAAATATAGGCATCGATACTGATGCTAGCCCCGATGTAGATGGTACTAAAAATGATAAACCTATATAAATAATGTAAGTCATATTTGCAAATAAAATGCCTGATACTCCACTCAATACTCCAGATGCTTTATCTAGTATATATATATCTAACCCTGCATTTGCCATCATAAAAGATATTCCTCTTGATATCCCAATTACTAAAGCAACTCCCACCATATCTTCGCAACCTGAAATAAATGAACTTACAATATCGCGTTCTGACATTCTATATACTAATCCTATTATCACAGCCATTATGAAAAACCATGATGTTAACTCAGGGAACCACCATGATCCTAATGAAGCTCCGTTTAACCATGATGTTGAATTTTCAAATATTTTTATTCCAAAGTCACTCCATGGAACAACTCCTAAAATCATAACTACAAATGATAAAACAAATAGCACCAGTACGGATTTTCTTTTTCCTGTAAGTTCTAGTATCTCCTCTTTATTTTTGCTAAATGATTCATTAGCATCCATAATTTCTTTTTTAGACAATATAGTGTTTGACTTATCCAAATGTATTTTCTTAGCATATCTCATTACATAAATTATAGATATAGATAAAGTTACAATCCATAAAACAATACCTATTATTATTATAGTTCCTTGATTTATTTGAACTCCTGCAGCACCCGCTGCTGAAACAGCTGCTCCTATAGCAAATGGATTAACAGTAGACCCTAATACTCCACACCCACATCCTAACAATAGGATAGACGCCCCTACAATAGGATCAAAACCAGCTGCTATCATAGTGGCAGTTATAAGTGCATAAAATGCTAATGATTCTTCTGCCATACCATAAGATGTGCCTCCTAGTGAAAAAATTATCATTAATACTGGTATTAGCATCAATTCTTTTCCTTTAAGACGTCTTACCAGACCTCCTACACCAGCATCTAATGCCCCCGTTTTAGTTACAACACCTAGAAAACCACCTATTATAAGAACAAATAGTGAAACATCAATAGCTCCCTTAACTTGCCCCACATTAGTTACACTAACTAATGCTTCTGCTTTACTATTTATTGTTTTGAGAGCACTTTCTACTCCACCAGAATTCATAGCATCATTTATTTCACTTTCTAAATTAACATCTTTAACTCCTATCATCCCTGTAACAGGCGCCATAACAACATCTGATAATTTAGCATTTTTTACCCCTGGAACAAATTGTGTCGCTAAGGCTATACATATCATTATAGCTAGTAAAACTGTGTATGCAGAGGGGAATTTAAATTTATTTTTTTTATTTAACATTTTCTGTACCCCTTTATTATTTATTTTACAAAAGGGCTGACTCAAAATTTAAATTGCTAATGGATAAATATATATTTCAATTATATGTTTACCATTTGCCATAGATTTCGAGTCAGCCCTTTTTAGTAATGTTTGTTTATATAATTTTACTTTTATTTTCTTTTATATATTATAGTTCCAGTTTTTCCATGTAAAGCCTCTTTAGCTTTTTCTAATGATGTTATTAAAGCTTTACCATTTGTAGCTGATTCTACAAAATCTATGCAAGCTTCTATTTTCGGCAACATAGAACCTTTTGCAAAGTGTCCTTGCTTTGAAAATTCAATCGCTTCATCTAGATTTATAGAATCTAAATCTTTCTGGTTAGGTTTATTAAAGTTTATAGAAACCTTATCAACAGCAGTTAAAATTAATAGCATTTCTGCATCTAAATCTTTTGCTAATTGAGCACTAGATTTATCTTTATCTATAACTGCATCTACTCCTTGAAGTGACCCATCTGAATTTTGAATTACTGGTATACCTCCACCCCCAACAGTTATAACTATGCTTCCACTATCGACTAATTGTTTGACGGTATCTAGCTCAACTATTTTTTGAGGTTTAGGTGATGCAACAACTCTTCTATACCCTCTTCCTGCATCTTCTACAAACTTAAATCCTTTTTCATTAGAAATTTTTTCAGCTTCTTCTTTTGAGTAAAACATCCCAACTGGCTTTGTTAAATTTTTAAAAGCATCATCATTTTTATCCACTATAACTTGAGTTACAATAGATGCAACATTACTTTTTAGATTTCTTGC
This sequence comes from Paraclostridium bifermentans, assembly GCF_019916025.1. Taxonomy (NCBI): domain Bacteria; kingdom Bacillati; phylum Bacillota; class Clostridia; order Peptostreptococcales; family Peptostreptococcaceae; genus Paraclostridium; species Paraclostridium bifermentans. The sequence continues at coordinate 2,220,088 of NZ_CP079737.1, forward strand.
GTTTAATTCATTTTCTATAGACTGTTGTAAGTGATATCCTATATAACCCTGACTCATTGATCCACACTCTGCAAATGGCATAATTGGCGTATTAGCTCCATTTTGAGATGCAAAATCCATAGCTAAGTTTATCATCCCTACTTGAGGTCCATTACCATGCCCAACAATTACATTATATCCATCTTCATGTAAGTCTACGATTGTTTTTGCAGTGTGTTTAACTAAATCTAACTGCTCCTTTGGGTTATTCCCTAAGGCATTTCCCCCTAATGCTATAACTAATCTTTTCATAATCTCATTCTCCCATTAAGTATATTTCAATGAAATTTACTTATCATATATATTTTTAATATGAAAAGTTTTTAATTTTATATTATTTGTTACTGGCCTATTGTAGCTGCCATTATAGCTTTTATTGTATGCATTCTATTTTCAGCTTCATCAAATACAACTGATTGCTTAGATTCAAATACTTCATCTGTAACTTCCATTTCAGTTATACCAAATTTTTCATGCATCTCTGCTCCAACTCTAGTTTTTAAATCATGAAATGCTGGTAAGCAGTGCATAAATATTGCTTCTGGATTAGCATTATTCATAACTTGTTTATTAACTTGGAAAGGCTTTAATTGTTTTATTCTAGCTTCCCAAACTTCATCTGGCTCACCCATAGACACCCAAACATCTGTATATATAACATCAGCATTTTTAGTACCAGCCATAACATCTTCTGTTAATGTTATAGTGCACCCATTTTGACTAGCTATTTCCTTGCATGTATTTACCAGATCTTCTGCTGGGAATAATTCACTTGGAGCACAAGCCGTAAAGTTAAGACCCATCTTAGCACAAGCAACCATTAAAGAGTTACCCATATTGTTTCTTGCATCTCCCATATAAACAAAGTTAACACCTTTTAATCTTCCTAATTTTTCTTCTATAGTTAATAAGTCAGCTATCATTTGAGTTGGATGGAATTCAGTAGTTAATCCATTCCATACCGGCACTCCTGCGTAAGCTGCTAATTCTTCTACTATTTCTTGTGAAAAACCTCTATATTCTATACCATCATACATTCTTCCTAAAACTCTAGCAGTATCTGCTATAGATTCTTTTTTACCCATTTGAGAACCTGTAGGTCCTAAGTATGTAACTCCCATTCCTAAATCCATTGCTCCAACCTCAAAAGAGCATCTAGTTCTAGTTGAATCTTTTTCAAATAAAATTGCAACATTTTTTCCATTTAAAGTTTTATTAACTACTCCAGCTCTTTTTAAATCTTTTAAGTTTTTAGATAAATCTAATAAGTATCTTATCTCCTCGCTTGAAAAATCTAATAATTTTAAAAATGAACGACCTCTTAAATTAACTCCCATTTGTTATTCCTCCTAATAATATATTTTTAATTTTGTAATTCTCTAATTAAAGGCATTGACATACATCTTGGACCCCCACGCCCTCTTGATAATTCACTTGACGGTATTACATGTATTTTAATTCCATTATCTACTAATAATTTATTAGTAACATAATTTCTAGAATATACGATTACTTCTCCTGGTTTTATGCACAATGTGTTTGAACCATCATTCCATTGTTCTCTATCTGCTATAACTTTATCTCCCCCTCCACACTGTATTAATTTGACTTTGTCAACTTCAAGATGTTTAGCTAATATACATTCCAACTCTTCATTAACTTCTTTTATATTAAGTTCTTGGCATTTGCCTTTTGTTATTTCAAATACTTGTAATGGACCTTGTATTCCTGGATGTATAGTAAATTTATCAACATCTATTTGTGTAAATACTGTATCTAGATGCATCATTGCTCTATTATTTGGAATGTTGACTGCTAGGATAGTTTCTATTTTTTGATTATTACTATTGAAAAAAATTTGCTTAGCTATATGCTCTATTGCTGAAGCTTCTGTTCTTTGTGATATGCCTATTGCTAGAGTTTTTTCAGTTAAATTTAATATATCTCCACCTTCTATATGAAACTCAAAATCTCTATCATAAAATCTTTCTACTTTTCCTTTAAAGTCTTTATGATATTTAAATATATAATCTGCATATAAAGTCTCTCTATTTCTAGTCACTGAATACATTTTATTTAAACTGACTCCATTTCCAATACTTGCAAATGGGTCTCTTGTAAAATATAGATTTGGCATAGGATCAGTTACAAAAGGATATTCATCAGCAGTTAAATCTGATAAACTTTTTTTACTTAATTGTGGTAATTCATTTTTATTTATACCTGCCATAGTTTTTCTTATTAATTCTTCATTATTTTCGAATGTTTTGAGAAACTTATAAACATTTTTTTGAAGTTCCTCACTTTTAATTCCTGCCTCTTGTATGAATTGATTTATAAATTTTTCTTTTATATCCTCATCTTCTATAGCTTCAGCTGCTAATTCATGTAAATATACAACCTCTACTCCATTAGACCTTAAGGTATCAGCAAATGCATCATGCTCTTTCTGAGCTACTTCTAAAAATGGAATGTCATCAAATAATAACCTTTCCAAATATTCAGGCGTTAAGTTTTCTATTTCTTCCCCTGGCCTATGAAGTAGAACTTTTCTTAATGGCTTTATTTCACTTGTTACTGTAATTCCCATAATAACTCCCCCTTCATTCAATTAAATCTTATGTTTTTTTATTATTAATATGTCAATAATTTAATGGTATATTTAAAAAATTTTATATTTTATAGCTGTTAATGTTTTAAATTCAATTTTTTTGTTTATTATTTAACATGTTTGCTTCTAGCTATAAAATCTAAATTTATTAAAACCTAATTTTATAATTTATTACTTTTAAATAAAATGTGACTATTAGTTATATTAATTGCGTTACTTTTTTTTATATTTTTATCAATATAAAATTCAAAATCTTTTTTCTTATTATCTACTATTTCTAAAATATTACCTGGAATAGTGTATATGTACTCTAATATAGCTTTTGTGTCATTTACAATTAAGTTGTCTTTATACAAATATTTATCAATATTTTCAAAGTATTTATTTAGTATTAGTTCAGCATTATCAATACCAAACTTAGCAGATAATCTTTCTTCAGAAATTTTCATCTTTTCATTAAATCCTAGCAATAATTGTTCTAATTCTCTCATATGATCATTTCCAATAGTTGAACAATAAAACTGTCCTTTTTTATTTAATACTCTATGTATTTCTGATAATACTTTGTCTAAGTCATTCATGTAAAATAATATATGATTTGCGATTACGATATCAAAACTTTCGTCTTCAAAAGGAATATCATTAGGATTTATTCTCTTAAATGATAAATTTTTATTATATTTGTCTAAGTTTCCTTTAGCTTCATCTATCATGTCCTGACAAATGTCTGTTAGTGTTATGTCTATATCCATATCTATATTGTTTAAATTTTTTAACCATAAAGCTCCATTACCACATCCAATTTCTAGTACTCTACATTTTTTATTTAAATCCATATTTCTAAATACCCAGTTATACCATCCATCTTTGTTTGAGCTAAACTTTTCTTGCAAAATTATATTTGCATTTAAATTAGATGAATCTATGTACTGTTGCAATAATTGCTCTTCACTTTCCAGAATTTTTATTATATCGATTGTATTATTTAAATCTAATTCTGGAGCACTTTCCATACTAGTCTCTGCAGTCTCTATTATGTCTAAAATTATTTTCATGTGATTTATTTTATTTTTAATGATATTTTTTTGTAATTTAAAAGAATTAGCCATGTCATCTTTTCCAAAGCTTTGAGTTTCAATTTCCATAACTTCATCTAATGATAGACCTAAATATTTTAATACTAGAATTTGTTTTAATTTCAGAAAGTCTTGTTCTGAATACAACCTGTGACCTTGATTGTTGTGATGTGATGGTTTTAGTATGCCTTTTGTATCATAGTACCTTATAGTTCTGATTGTTACACCAGCTTTTTTAGCAAATTCACCTGTAGTATATAACTTTTCCTCTTTCATTATATCTCCCCCAAATTCATTGCCTAATTATATTCTATAGGGTTACGTTACGTAACAGGCAATATATAATTTTAAATTTTTTATATTTTTTTCTTATTACTATTCTTATGCATATTTAATTTTTAAAATTAAAGAATATAAATTTTAGTTAGTATTTTAATTTTTAAATAATTAAATATTATTAAATGCAATTATTTCCAGTACTTATTTTAATGATTTAATTATAAATCTAATTAATTACTCTATAAATATATTTTTACATATTAAATTTTAATTCACATATATAATAACAAAGGACTCAATTAAAACTTATTAAAATAAGCCTATAAATTTATAAGGGAGGGGTTTTATGTTTGACGCTTTCAAACATTTAGTAGATTGGCTCTGGCTTTATCCTATCTTAATCATCTTAGTTGGTGGCGGGATAACTATGTCAATCACTTTAAGATTTTTTCAAATAACAAAATTACCATTTATATTAAAAGAAACATTTGGAAAAATATTTAAAAAAGGAGAAGGAGATGGCACAATTACTCCATTTCAAGCTGCTACATCTGCTTTAGCTTCTACAATAGGTGCCGCAAATATAGTAGGGGTACCTCTAGCTATAGCTACTGGAGGTCCTGGTGCTATATTTTGGATGTGGATTATTGCTATATTTGGATGTGCGCTTAAATACTCAGAAATTATATTAGGTATAAAATACAGGACTAAAAATGAAAATGGTGAGTATGTTGGCGGTCCTATGTACTATCTTAAAAATGGTGCAAAAATGCCTCTTTTAGGTTCATTATTTGCGTTTTTCTTAATGGTTGAAATAGCTCCATCAATAGCTACACAATCAGCTTCAATTGTACAAACTGCAGAAACTATAAATATACCACCTATAATATCAGGTCTTGTAGTTGTATTTATAGTCGGATTAGTTGTTTATGGAGGTATAAAAAGAATTTCAAAAGTTACAGAAAAATTAGTACCTTTTATGGCAATTGCGTATTTTCTAATAGCTCTTATAGTCGTGTTAGCTAACTTTGAAAATATACCCTCTACATTTAGCTTAATATTTAAAGGTGCTTTTAATCCTACTGCCGCTGCTGGTGGTTTTGCAGGATCTGTTGTTTCTGCAACAATAAGAGCTGGTGCTGCTAGAGGAGCCTATTCAAACGAAGCAGGTATGGGTACGTCAACAATAGCTCACTCTGCCGCTGTTACTGATTTTCCTGCAAGACAAGCTCTTTGGGGTGTATTTGAAGTAATAGTTGATACACTTTGTATATGTACAATAACAGCATTGTTAGTTTTAACTACAGGCACATGGTCTGGCGTTGGTGCTGACAAAGCTGCTGCTATGCCTTCAATAGCAGTTCAAAGTGTATTTGGGGCTAAGTTCGGTGGAGGTTTTTTAACTATTTGTATGCTTATGTTTGTTCTATCTACTTTAATAGTAATCATTTTTTATGGTGAAAAACAAGCCGAGTATTTATTCGGATTAAAAACATCCAAACTCGTTAGAATAGTTTATCTATGCTTTATAATGGTAGGAGCATTATGCAAGTTAGGTAATATAGTTGTTCTATTAGATTCTGCTTTAGCATGTGTTATAGCCACAAACATGATAGGTGTAATAAAACTTCGAAAAGAAGTTAAAGAAGAGTCCGATAAATTCTTTGAATATCAAAATCTAAAGTAATTTAAATAAAAACAAAACAAGCTAACTTGATTTAGAGAGATATCTCTATTTTAAATTAGCTTGTTTTTTATATTAGTTTAAAGAATATTCTACTATTTTATTTATTAATTCACTAAATCCTATTCCATTAGCTTTTGCACTTCTTGGAATTAAGCTAGTTTGTGTCATTCCTGGTAATGTATTTAATTCTAATACATATGGAACACCATCACTTATTATTACATCTACTCTAACATAAGCTTTGCAGTTAAAAGCTTTCCAACACCCTTTAGATATTTCATTTACTTTTTCTTGTAATTCTTTTTCTAAGTAAACTACTTCTTCTGTAGCTCCGTTTGAACTATATTTTGATTCAAAATCGAAAAACTCTGAATTTGCCGTTATTGATATAGTAGGGAATACTTCTCCATTTAATATAAATGATGTATACTCTCCACCTTTTATATATTTTTCTATCATTACACAGTCATCAACTTCTAGTCCTTTTTGTACTGCGTTTAATACTTCTTCTTTAGACTTTATTAAAAATGTTGCTACACTTGATCCTCCACTATTCGGTTTTATAAATACTGGATATCCTATTTTTTCTATTTCTTCGTAATCTATATCTTCTATCTTTCTAACTACTGTCCATGGAGCTGTTGGTAAATTAGAATCTCTTAATATTTTTTTAGTCATATTTTTATCCATGCATAAAGCACTAGTTAATGGATTACATCCTGAGTATGGAATATCCATAGCTTCTAAAATAGATTGGACACATCCATCTTCTCCAAATTTACCATGAAGAGCTAAAAATGCAAAATCTATATCGTCTGTTACCTTAGTAAATATATCTTTTTTATCATTTAATACAATCTTTACTGCTTCATGTTTATCTCTATCTATATTGTTAAAAACCTCTTCGCCTGATCTTAGTGATACTTCTCTTTCAGAAGATATACCACCCATTATAACTGCTATTTTCATCTATCTCACTCCTAATTATTATCTTTTACGTCATTACTTATATAAACAGTATATGATTTATGGATTATATCTTAAAGTACCACGCATAGTCAAGTTTTATATATCAGTGGTTTTCTTATTATAAAATGGTTCTATATGAATTATAACTTGAGCACTTTCATTTATATTTTTTCTTATATAGGCTTCAATATCATGGTTTAATTTATGAGATTTTTCAACAGTTATATTAGGTTCAACCATTATATGCATATCAATGTGCACATCATTTTCACTACCTCTACTTCTAATGTTGTGAACATCTTTTATTTCATTAAAACTTTTAAGTATCTCTCTTATAGCCTCTTCATCAACTATTGCTTTATCAACTAAAACATCTATCGTAGATTTAAAAATTTCATATGAAGCATGAAGTATAAACCCTGCAACAACTAAAGATGCAATAGGGTCAATTATAGCTGGTAACCCTAATTTAACCCCAACTAAAGTTAATAAAACTCCAATAGAAACAAATATATCGCTTTTAGTATGAAGTGAGTCTGATATTAATATATAACTATTTAGCTTTTTCCCAATTCTATATTCATAAGTACATACAAATACATTTATTATAAGAGTTAATATTAATACAAGCAAACTTCCAATTGTTATTGTTGGTTCAACTGGATTTTGAAATTTTGAAATGCCTTCAAAAATAATTTTCCCACCTATAAATAAAAGCATCGCCCCTATAAAAAGACCTGATATAACTTCAAATTTCTTGTGTCCATACGGATGGTCTTTATCTTTTGGCTTAGATGCAATAGATACCCCTATTAAACCTACAATATTTGATGTTCCATCAGATATTGAGTGAAACCCATCAGCTGTCATACTTGCACTTTTTATAATACTACCAATTGCTATTTTTAATATTGCAACACCTATGTTTGCAAATAATATTATCCATAAAACTTGTTTTACTTTTTTATAATTATCAGATAACATACCTAACCTCCTTAATTTTATAAACAAAAATTCGCTTTGCTCATGTCGCTCAAATTTCATATCGTCAACGTCCACTCGGCAAACTCGTGTCCCGTTACTAAAACGACTTTGTCATTTGCTCAAAAACTTTTTTGCGCTTAAAACCAAACTTATAAATTCCTATACCTGTTTAATCTACAATTTTTCGGTTTGTTAATTTCTAAAGCGCAAAAAAATCCATGGAAAAGTTTTTAAACTATCCCATGGATTTATAATATCCACTGCTTCCTAAGAAACCCAGCACATAATAATACGTGCCTGATAACTCTATTTAACATGTTAAAATTAATTTTAATTCTATCAATTAAATACATTACTGTCAATATTAATTTATATTCAAATTAAGCTAATTATGTTCCTAATTATTTAAAAAATTTATTGCTCCTTCTACTAAAAGATTACATCCTTTTTCAAATACTTCTTCATTAAGCTTTACTTTTGGATTGTGAAGAGGATAAACTTCCTCTCCCTCTATTATTGTGTTTAATCCATAGTATACTCCAGGTATTTTTTCAAAGTAATAAGATGCATCTTCGCTACCCATAGCTCCTTTAGGTAAAAGTATCATTGAGCTTTCACCCCATATATTTTTACAAACACTTAATAAGTCATCTACCATATCATTGTTATTATTAAGTGCTGGATATCCATATTCATATTCATACTCATAACTTCCACCCATAGTCTTTGTTACCCCAGATACAATTTCTTCTAATCTTTTGTTTACAAAATCTCTAGACTCATTTTCTAAACATCTTACAGTTCCTAATATCTCCACATAATTAGGTATTATATTATATACTGGAGTTGCTGGTTGTTCACTTTTTATATTAGATATGCTTATTACAGTAGGGTTTTGAACATCATTTTCTCTTGTTAATATTCCTTGTATCATATTTATAATCTGATTTGTCATAAATATTGGGTCTTTTGAAAATTCTGGTGTTGATGCATGTGCACCTTTTCCTATAATCTTTATTTTAAATCTGTCTGATGATGCCATCATTCCTCCTTTTTTTGTTACAATCTGTCCAGGTTTAAAGTATGGTATACTCATAACATGTTGAGCTATAATAGCGTCTACTTTTGGATTTTCTAAAACTCCTTCATCCATCATTACTTTGGCGCCTCCTCCATACTCCTCTCCAGGTTGAAAAATAAGTTTAACTTGCCCATTTAACTTATATTCATTTTCTTTTAATATTTTTGCTGCACCTAAAAGCATTGCAGTATGTGCATCATGCCCGCATGCATGCATATTTCCATTTGTTGATTTAAACTCTAATCCTGTTTCCTCAGTTATAGGTAAAGCATCCATATCAGCTCTTAATGCTATAACCTTTTTATTTGTTTTTTTACCTATCAAAGCTGAAAGTCCTGTACATGTTTCAAACTCTTTATACTCTATTCCCATACTATTTAATTCATTTTTAACATACTCTACTGTCTTTGGTAAATTCAACCCAATCTCCGGTATTTGGTGTAAATCTCTTCTACATTTAATTATGTATTCACTTATATTTTCTTTATATCTTAACATTTTAATTACCTCCAATATCAATAAATATTTTAAAATAAATTTGATGTATTCTTCACTTAATGTATAATTTAATATTACTACTAATTATTATTTTGAAAAAATCTAAAATATTTATACCTATATATAAATAATATTTATACTTATGATTGGAGGATTAATATGAAACTTGAACAAATTGTATATGCTCTTGAAATTGCAAGATGTGGCTCTATATCTAAAGCAGCTAAAAATTTACTTCTAACTCAGCCTAATTTAAGCTCATCTATAAAGAATTTAGAGGATGATATTGGATTTAAAATTTTTCAAAGACTTCCTAGAGGTGTTTCTGTTACAACTAAGGGTAGTCAATTTTTAGAATACGCTGAGTCAATTTGTAGAGACGTAGAAAATATCAATGCAATAGGATCAAATTCTAATTCATTAACTCCTATTAATTTTTCTTTATCTACTCAATCATTTTCTTACATAATGGATAATTTTTTAGCTCTTCATTCAAATTATAATAGCAATATTACTAATTTTAAAATTAAACATTCTCACTACTTTGAAGTTTTAGATGATGTTGTAAGAAAACAAGCAGATATTGGGATAATATCTATATCAAACGAACATATGGATTTATGGAATAAACTTTTTAAATCTAAAAATATTGAATTTAATCCTATAACTTCTGGTAAATTACATGGTTATATATTAGATAGTCACCCTCTATTTAATAAAGAAAAATTAGTAATTGAAGATCTATTTGAATATCCATTAGTTACATGTAATCATGATGACTATAATGCTTTGTATTCAAATGATTTTTATAAAAATAAATTATCTTTTAAAAATAATATACTTGTATCTGACTATGGAGCCTTAATCTATACAATGGAATCTGTAAATGCTGCAACTATAATACTAAAATTAGAAAATAGTTATACAAAATTGTATTTTGATAGCTCTCACAAAGGTCGTTATGTAAATATTGATATCTTACCAAAAATTACACTTGGTTGGATCAAACTTATTGATTCTCCCATTTCACCCATAGCAAGTGAATTTATAGATTTAATAACAAAATAAAAAATAGGAGTATACACTCCTATTTTTTATTTTGTTAATGACCACTCATCATTCTTTATATATATTCTTTTTGTATTGCAGCTTCTATCCATTACAATTAAGCTATCGTCTTCTATGTTATTGCTTAAAAGCATTAAATCATTATCCCTACAAAAATTTCTTGCAAGTTCTAATGCATCAGACTCCATATTTAGTTCTAATAATCTTCCCATTTATTTTCTCCTTAAAAATATAATTTAACTCAATTTTATTATAATATATATTACCCTTTTAAAAAATAAAAATCACTAGATATATGTTTTCTATATAACTAGTGATTTTGTTAAATATATATTTTGTTAATATTACAATGGGCTATTTTATTAATTATAAGCTAATGCTAAATTATTATTTAAAACATCTACAAAATTATAAATTTTTTCTTCATCTTCTTTTTTAAAATGTTCTTCAAAGTTTATAAGTCCTGTAAATTCTTTTGGTAGATTATTATCGATATAATTTATTTGTTTTTCATCTTTGTTTACTGTGAAAAATCCTAATTTTTTAAATTTAAACTCTTCTATGTTATTTTCTATAAATTTTTGAATTTCAGTTGAAATTTCTCCATCTTCTAGGTTTATTCCTATTAATACATTTTCATATTTATCTAGGTAAAAAGATGAATTATATTTTGTATTTCTTACATCTACTTCTGAGTCTAATTTTTCTGATAAAGACATTGCTAAGCTTTTAGTTATTCCATTATTACTCCCATAAGCTATTAAAGTACACATTAACACTACCTCCACCAATATATAGTATATATTATTTATATTTTTTATTCCTTATATGTTATACTATATACTATTCATCATCTTTTTGCAACCATTTTCACGGAAAATTCCGTGTTATATATATAACACAATCTATATAGTGCATCTTATTGATTAAGTTGTGTATATAAATAAAAAAAATAAACTCTAAATTAGAGTTTATTTTATCCTTGATATGCTGCATGTTTATGGAAATGTTCATGTTCCCCTGTAAATCCATCTTCATGTATATGATCATGCCCTATTCCGTTTATGTGTGAGTGACTATGCATAAATGATACCTGCAATTTATTATTCATAGGATTTACACCTACATATGCATTTACACCAAAAATATCTCTTAACATTTCCTCTGTTATAACCTCTTTAACACTTCCACAATTTTTAATTTTTCCATCTTTCATAACAATTAGATAATCACAATACATAGAAGCCATATTCATATCATGTATAGCCGATAAAGTAGTTATATTTAAGCTCTTTACTAAATCCATTAACTGTATTTGATATCCTATATCCAAATGATTTGTAGGCTCATCTAAAATCAAAAATTCAGTATCTTGAACTAATGCTCTTGCTATTAAAGTTCTTTGTTTCTCTCCTCCTGAAAGCTTTGAAAAACTTCTTCCAACATAATCTTCAAGCCCTACTCGTTTTAACATATCAGTAACCATATCTAAATCTTTCTTTGAATAATCTTCAAATACAGATTTGTATGGGTACCTTCCCATTTTTACAATTTGCTCTACAGTGAAATCGAATTGAGAGTTACTTTCTTGAGCTAAAACTGCTATTTCTTTTGCACAGTCTTTATCTTTCATATTAAGTAAATTTTTATTATCAAGTAGTATCTGCCCACTATCTGGCTTATACAGTCTATATATGTTTTTTAGTATAGTAGATTTTCCTGATCCATTTGGTCCAATAATTCCAACAAATGATCCTTTAGGTATTTCAAATGATATATCTTTTAAAATTTCTTTTTTATCTATACTAAATTCTAAATTTTTAACTTGTAATTTAAACATTAGTCTCTTCCTCCAAATGTATAATTTTTCTTAGAAATTAAATATAAGAAGAATGGTCCACCTATCAAGGATGTTATTATACCTATTGGTATTTCTACTGGAGGGAAAAGACCTCTAGCTAAAACATCCGATGCAATCAAAAATATAGAACCTATAAGTGCCGATAAAACTATAAGTTTTTTATGGTCACTTCCAGCTATAGTTCTGCATATATGAGGAACTACCAATCCTATAAATCCTATAGCTCCAGTTATCGCAACCAGTGTAGATGTTAAAAGTGTTGCCAATATTAATATTATTGATTTTATTAATTTTACATTTATTCCAAGTATTATCGCACTATCATCTCCTAAAAGAAGGATATCTAAAGATTTTGACATTGTAAATGCTACAATCATAACAACCAATAATACTAAAAATGGAATTAACAATACATCCCATTTAGCTCCGCCTAAACTACCTACAGTCCAAAACAATGCATTTTTAGCCTGATTTGAGTTTTTAGCTGAATATATAAGTAAATTTGTTAATGCCGAAAATATAGTAGAAATAGCCATTCCTGTAAGTACAAGTCTAGTAGTTGACGTAGTTTTACCCATTTGAGTTCCTATTGCAAAAACTAGTACTCCAGATAATAATGACCCTACAAACGCCCCACTAGTTATACTATTTATTCCCACACTCGATACTCCACCTAAAACTATAACAAAAACTGCTCCACAAGAAGCCCCTGAAGATATACCAAGTATATAAGGTTCTGCTATTGGATTTTTTGTTACACACTGCATTAAAACTCCACATATTGCAAGTCCTGCCCCACATATTGCACCTAAAATCACTCTAGGAAATCTTATTTCCCATATTATATTTTGAGTCATAACTTCGCCTACACCGCTAAATAATGTTCCATTTGTCAATCTATTAAGTAATACTTTATATACTTCACCAGGTTCTATATAAGTACTTCCAACTGCTATTGCTCCAACTATTGTACCTGCTAATATTATAGTTAAAGCTATAACCCAAAATAAGAAACCTTTCTTTTTAGAAAGGCTTCTTTTATTTTCAACCGAAACTTGCATTATTTTTTATCTCCATAGAAGTATCCGTGCATTTCTTCTATTACCATTGGGTTTCTAACACCTGGAGATAAATCAGCTAACTTAACTACATATATTTTATTATTTTTTATAGCAGGTACATCTTTAAGTGCTGGATTTGATTTTAAATAATCAATTTTTTCTTTAACAGGTTGTCCAGCTAAGAAATCTGTTACTAGTATTACTTCTGGATTTTTTTGTACTATACTTTCCCAAGAAACATTTATATAAGGTTTTTTAGCATCCTTTCCAAATACATTGTTTCCTCCAGCTATTTCTATTAAATTATTTGCAAGCCCTGATCCAACTACCATTGCATCTTTTTCTCCAGAGTCATAAACCATCATTTTAACTCTGTCTTCTTCTTTTACATCTCCAACTTTATCCTCTACAACTTTTATATCACTTTTCATTTTATTTACAACTTCAGTAGCTTTATCTTCTACTCCAAATATTTTTCCAAGTAAGTTAAAGTCATCATACACATTGTTTATTGTTGCATCAGGCTTATATGCTGATGCCATAAAAGGAGCTACCCCTTTATCTATAAGTTCTTGAGGAGATCCTGTTGTTTGCTCATTTATAGAAGAATCCCATCCACTAACAAAGTCTGCTCCAGTAGCTACAAAAGATTCTTTTGATATAGAGTGACCTTCCCCGACTTTAAGTTCTGGTATTTTTTTATAAGCAGCTTCAAATTGTGGAAGTATTGGATTATCTAAAAGAGCTGTTCCAACCATTCTATCTCCCAAATCAAGAGCTAATAACATTTCTGTCATGAATTGAGATAATGTAACTGCTTTTTGTTTTGGTGCATCAACTTTCACATTATAATCTTTAGCTCCATCTGAATAAACATACTCTACTGTTTTAAAATTACTTGATTCGACTTTTGTATCTGATGATTTAGATTCTTTATTGTTGTTTGATGAACAACCTACAACGCTAAGTGTTAACCCTGCTATAGCCATTAATGCTATAAACTTTTTTAAACTTTTACTTTTTATCATTTTAATTCCCCCCATTTTTCATATGTTTAGTAAATTATTCCTAAAAAATATTAAAGCCATGAAGTCACTTAAATAAAGGTACAAAAACAGACCTTTTTCTTAAGTAAAACCTTCATGGCTTCTATTTCATAATATCTAATTTTTACTCGTGGCTATGCCCATGTTCCCCATTGTGGTCATGCCCATGCTCATGTGTATGATCATGATCATGTGAATGAACCCCTGTAAATCCATCTTCATGGTTATGATCGTGACCTAATCCATTTACATGTTCATGATCGTGTAAATGATTGTGAGTATGTTCATGAGCATGTTCGTGTTCATCAGACCCACAAGTCCCACAGCATCCATTTACATGTGGATTATGATGTAATCTAAAATTTCTTTGTAAAAACATATTTTGTCCCCCTATAATGTTTTAGTTACTTCAGTAACTAACGTTTTCATTCTTAATTTATACTATATTATGTTTTTGCATAATAGTAAAGATTTCTGTATGTTTTTGGAAAATTTAGTTTTATACAGATAATTACATTATTTTACATTTTTCTATATTTTATTTAATTTTTATATTTTATACAATAAAATCTATTTCAAAATTATTATTTTTTATATTATCTAAATTCGTAAAAATAGTATTACAATTACATAATTTATCTTTTTCATAGTTTGATTTAAATATATATCTTCTTAGAGCTTTATCTGATTTTTTCTCATAAATATTTGCTATATCCCAAACCTCTCCTAAGTCATTTGATTTACATGTATACACATAGTTATATTCCCCCCATTGTATGTATAAATCATTTTTATAATTAATTAAATGAGGAAACAAACACATAGTTCTTGTCTTTATAGTTTCCACTCTTATTTCATTAAAACTATTCTCATTTAAATTTAACTTTATGTATTTACAAAAATATTTTCCTCCACTATTTTCTGAAAAAACTATATGACAATTATTATTTATATCCTTTAGTACAGATAAATATATTTTAAGTTCTTTAGAGTCTGTTAGCTTTAAAGGATTTGACCATGAAAGTTTATTTTTGTCAAATGTTGTAGCAAATAACTCTTCACATCCATCTATAGATTTAAAGTAAAATAAAATAAGACTGCCATCTTTCCATACAACTTCAAAATTACTCATTATATTATAAGGTATATAATCAACTTTAGATTTTATAGTTTTGTCTCCATCTATGTATATGTGTATTAAATTGCACATTAATGGATTTTTTTTGTTTATAGAATAATAAATTATATGTTTTTTATGTGAAAAAATTTTTATATAAGGAAACTTCACATAAAAATTTTTATAATCATATTTAAGTACAGTATTAAACTTTATACTTTCTTCTAATTTCATTTCTATTAACTTACCTTTTTTATCACTTAAAATACCATATATATTATCATCTTTATCTATATCAGCATAAGCATCTATAAATGAAAACTCTCCGTTAATAACTTCTTGGCTACATACTTCATTTGAATCATTTTTTATAACATGATATGTTATACTGCTACCTAAATTAAGTATGTTTAAATCTTGATTTGATTTTTTTATTAGTATATCAGTATCATTAAAAAGCATAATTTCATCCCCTTTTTAATAGATAATTTTATTCTACCACTTATTTATATCTATTATAAATCTTTTATTTTATTCATATTTTAGACAAATTTTCTTTAAAATAAAGTAACATAGTATATTCATATCTCATATATTTAATTAAAGAGAAAACATCTCTTTAAATATATTATGCATAGGAGAGAATATATAACATGAGTGAAAATAAAACTAATCATGAAGTATGTACAGAATGTAATCACCCACACGGTCCAGAAAACGATTGTTGTTGTACAAAACCACCAAAACCACAACCAAATGAATGTATGAAGTGTTGTGATCCTTTAGAGTTTAAGTGTCCTGATATACGTAGAGCAACTTGTATACCTATACTAGGCGAAAGAATATATGACTTTAAATGTATAAATAAAAAGCAAGAAAGAGTTGCTTCTGGTTTAACATTTAGCGTTGTTTCTCAAGGACCATGCCCTTACACAAATGGAGATAAAGTATGTATAGAAAAAATTTCAGTTAAATACGATTGCTTAGGATTTACAAATACTGATCCTGATCTAACTACTAATGTATTACCTATAATAATAGATTCAAATGCTACTACACTTACTGCAACTCCATTAAGTTGTTCTACAACATTGAATTTATATTCTAGTTATACAGGCCAATTGACTCCTAATTTTATATGTTGTGAAGAAGGAAGAAATGTTAACTTAGCTCAAGGCCCTATACAAGTTGGAGTAGTTAATTTCCAATATGTTTTACAAGGTAAAATAGGATGTATACCGTTTGTAGCAACATATCCTGCTGCTCCTTTAACTGGTGAAGTTGCTTCATTTGGAGATATAACATTATATAATAATATTTGTCTTCCTCAAGTTACAGATCCAATAGATGTTAAAGCAGATTTCCAACTTGAAATACTTCCTAAGTGTGTAATACCTACATCTACGTATACTTCAACTAGTAATACATTTACAGCTAATGTATTTGATTGTCTTTCTATAAAAGAAAAGTTCTATGTAACTATAAAAGACGAACTAGTTGTTTATACTGCATTTAATGGGTTAGAGTGCAAAGATGATTGTCATCATTATTCACATGAATTTTACGAAGACTGGTGCAAAAAATAGACTCAATACAAAATTAGTAAAGACCTATGATTAGGTCTTTACTAGAGTTTGTAATAAATTTATTTTAATGTACATAAAAATAATATATACTATTTATTTTAGGGAGGCTTTTTATGTGTGATCAAAAAACTAGCATACAAACGCTTATAGATACAATTATATTAATTGAGGATTTGTCATACATAGTTGGTTATGAAAAATATTTTTTTGTACCTATTTCTATTACAACTGATGACGGCTCAATTATTGATATGGTAATATCAAATTCTAAAGATGATACAATTTTAATAAATAATGATGTAATTATTTATAAAAATACAGCTATAAATTTAAGTAATATAACTAAAGTTAAAATCCTTACCCAAAATATACCTTCTAGTAAATTTAAATCTTTATTATTAAAAAAACTAGAAAATTTAGTTGCTTTTGATAATAACACCTATAACTTTAATTCGTTCTCTAATTCAAACGAAATTAATAGTTTTAATCAATTTAATAGCACTTCTAATATCCAAGACTACATAAATGAAAATATAGAAAACATAAAAACGGTAAGTTTTAATACCCCTTTAAAAACTAGTCATACTTTAGATACAAAAACAATGTATGATAATGTTTTAAATGAATCTTCATCTTTAGATATAACAAAAGAACATATATTAACTGATTTTAATCTAGATGTAAATAATATCGATGTTGTAAGTCATATTGAAAAGTTAAATTCTAATTTAGTTTCAAATATTGAAACTGACAAAAAATTAGTTCTTACGGATAAGTCCAATGAAATAGAAGTTTCAAAACCTATAGATACTAAGCCTATGGATGTCTTAACTGACTTAACTGTCCCAAATTATAAAGTCTCTATAAATCCTACATCTACTTCTGCTATAGATAAAGTAAATACATCTACTATTGATTGTTTATCTGATATAGATATATTTAACTTAAAAAATACTCTATCAAATATAGATGAAAATACTCAAATAATTAAAACTAACACTATAGAAATTTTAGATTTTTCTCCTATTAATAAAGGTATAAATAAATCTGAATTTGATGGAAAACCCCTTATCGTTGATCCTACAGGAGAAAGATATATAGGCGTAGTATTAGAGGATGGGACCTTTGAACCTCTAAAAATAACTCTAAAAAAATTAACAGTAATAGAGGATGACGTTAAAAACTTATTAGGTAACATAGATGTAGAAACTCAATTAAATAGCACAATTGCTAGTATATCTAAAAATCACACACCAGTTATAAACGATATAGATGTAAATTATAATACAAAAATAACTGAATATAATAACAAGAATATAGCTTCTCTCAACTCCTCAATAAAAATACAAAAACAACAAATTAAAAATATAACTAATTCGCCCGAAAGTGCTAAAGCTGTTTGCAAGGGTAAATTTGAAGCAGTAAGTAATTTAAATAGAATAGATAAAACTGATATATCTCATATCACTGATGTTAAGTACAATACTGCTATTGATACAATAGAGGTTAAAAAGAATAAACATTATGTTGTAGAAGACCTTACTTTTAATAAAAAAGCTTCAAGTGTTTTATCAGGTTTTGAATTATGTAATATTGATCATATATCAAAATCATATGAAAACATTAATGGAACTGTTGATTATGTTGGAAATGGTATAGTAATTGTAAATAATAATGATTCTAACATAACTATATATCCAATAAGTAAAATAAGTGTTATAAATTAATAAAAATAGCCTCATTTCAAGTTGAATGAGGCTATTTTTATTAATTTATAATTTTTCTTTTAATTTTAAAATTCTATATACACTTTCATCTATTCTTTTTTCTGAAATTTCATTTCTTTCCACGGCTAATTTTATTTTTTCTATAACTGATTTTGTTTTATCTATGTCACTTCCTATTAAAATTATGTCACTGCCTGCTTTTATGGAGTCTATACTTGCTTCTTCAACTGAAAATCTGCTAGTTATAGCTTTCATACACATATCATCTGTTATTATAACATTTGAAAATTTCATATCATTTCTTAATATTTTTGTTATCAAATTGTAGGATAAAGTAGCTGGGTTTTTATCATCAATTTGTTTCATTAATATGTGAGATACCATTACTGCATCAGCTCCACTTTCTATAGCCTTTTTAAATGGTATAAATTCAAAATCATATAATTCATCTATGCTTTTCTCAACTACTGGTAATCCTATATGTGAATCTACTTCAGTGTCTCCATGTCCTGGGAAATGTTTTATTACAGGTATTATATTCTCATTTTTTAACCCTTGCATGGTAGCTATACCCATAGATTCTACAATTTTTTCATTATCCCCAAATGCTCTATCTCCTATAACTGTGTTTTTAGGGTTACTGTATATATCCAGTACAGGAGCAAAATTCATATTTATTTTATATTCTTTTAGAGTTTTTCCTATTTCTTTTCCATTTTCATATGCATACTTTACATCTCCTTTATCTCCAATTGATTTAGCACTTTCAAATTGTTTTATACTTTTAGCTAATCTATCTACTCTCCCTCCTTCTTCATCAATTGAGATTAATAGAGGTATATTTTTATTTGCTTCTTCAATATCTACATTTAATTTTTTTAATTGTTTAGAATCCTCTATATTCCTTGAAAAAAGGATTACTCCTCCTACTTTCAAATCATTTATTAAGGTATCTAATTCACCATTAAAATTCGTTCCATTAAATCCACTTAGTATCATTTGACCAATTTTTTCATCTAATGTCATTTCGTTAATCTTTATAATAATATTATCATTTGTGTCAGCTTCTATATGTTGTTTATTTTTAGCTTTATTACTAGTAAATAAATTTATCATAATAAACATTAACAATATAATCAATACTATAATAACTAGCATATTAATATAGTTTTTTTTAATTTTCATTCGATACCTCTGCTTATCTTATATTTTTTGCAATTTGCTGTATAGTATTTTTAAAATTTAAAACACCATAACCCATTCTTACATTTGGATATTTATAAATATCTAGTCTATCAGCACCTACCATCAAATAAGTTTTTATTACATCTGTAAAAATTAAGCTTTTGTTTAAATCACTTTGTGATATTAAAAAATCTACTATAAGAGCTGTTATGCCACTTGTAATGGAACTCGCTATACCAGTTCCACTAGCCTTTATATATGAATTATTTTTATAGCAACCCATTATATCTACGCTAGGTGCAACAATATCAGGCCTTATAGGAGTTTGATTAAGAGTCCCTACAGAAGATTCAATCCACATACTATCTGTTTTATTATTAAATCCACCTACCGCAATTACATTTTCAGTTGTTGCAAAAATAGTTGTGGAGGAGAAATAGTTGGAATTTATAAACCTTGTATCTTTGTCTATTAAATTTTTATTTGGTAAGTATATATTATATTCACCTATCAAAATAAATTCTGGCATTAATCTTAAAGTCCATATACCTTGTTTTACATTATTTAATGAGATTATTATCTCTTCTGTTCCAGATTTTATCCATGGATAAATGTATTTACTACTATAGCTAGTTCCTTCTACATTAAAAGTTCCTTTATATACTTTTTCATCTGGAGCATATTGTATTGGATAACTTAGTTCTCCTGATGGAGATATTAACGTTGCTGAAATTTTATCAGGACCAACGCAACTAATTGTTATATCTAAATTTTTTTGTTCTCCTACTTGTATAAGTATATCTTCTGATTCATCTATAGACTCAAACTTTCCACTATAGTGAATATCTGTATTACCTTCATTTCCTAAACCACTAATTAATATATTTCCTCCTTTTTTTAATTCTTTAAATGTATCTAAAAAATTCGTTACAATTACTGATTTACTTCTTTCTGCAACAGTTAGATTTATTATAAAAGTTTTCTTATAATTTTTTGATACCTCTACAATATATTTAACTGCTAATAAAAAATCACTTAACTCATAGCTCTTAATTCCTTCTTTGTATATATCCTCATATTCTCTTAACTTTACAATTACTAGCTCGCTTTTAGGAGATATTCCTTTATATAATTTATTTTCATTTCCATTTCCCGCACATATACCGGCAGCTATTGTTCCTGTACCAATAAAGTCTTTTGTCAAACTATCATCTTTTAATTTTATATATTCATTAATTAAGTCTCTTTTAAACTCACTTCCTAAATTTATATTATCTGGAGGTTTTCCAATTTTACTACCTTGATCCCATATCGAAATTATTTTGCTACTTCCATCATTATTTATAAAGTCCGGATGTAAATAATTTATACCTGAATCAATAATTGCAATAACAGTATCTTTTCCATATGCTGTTATATATGGATTTTGATCAATATAATTTGCACCTGAAACTTCTCTTGGAGATTCTCCATTATCTGTAAGTTCACTCATCTCTATAAGTGAACTTACAGGTCTTGAAACTGTCCAATCATATATAGCCTCAAATTTATATAAATTAGAATCTAAAAATTTTTCATCTATATATATTATTGCTATTTTTTCATTTAATATATTATATTCATTAATGTTGTTAGATTTTAATTCTTCCTCAAGTTTTAGCTTTTCTCCATTGTATGTAACAATATATGATTTTAGCAACAATAATCCCCCTTATTAAATTTACTTTAATTGATTAAATATTCCTTTTATATCTAAAATTCCATATCCATAAATATTATTAGGATATTTTAATTGTTTATCTCGTTTTGCTCCTCCTTTTAAAAAGGTTCTTATTTTTTGAACTACAGATTTATTTTTATAGTTTTTATCAACAAATGTATATTGCATAATTAAAGCTATTCCTCCTGATGTATATGATGCTGCAACTGAGCTTCCAGTAATTGTACAATACGATTGCCCTGGATACGGAGCAATTATATTAACTCCTGGACAAACAATATCAGGGCTAATGTTTCTTGCTACAGCTCCTATTATTGGACCTCTTGATGAGTTTGCCCATATACTGTTATTTAGACTGTCATAAGTTCCTACACTAATAGCATCTCTATATCCTGCTGGAAAATTTATTGTGCATTCTGGACTGTTTACCCTAAATTTAGTTTTAGATCCTATTAAATCTTTATTTGGCAAATACAAATTATAAATTCCATTGGTTATAAATTGTCCAATTAATCTAATTTTCCACGTTCCTTTTTTTGCATTTAGTAATCTTATAATTGTTTGTTGCTGTCCTCCATACGGCATTGGATATATCGACCATATACTATAACTTGTTCCTTCTAAGTCAAATAACCCGTCCATTACGCTATAATTTGATACAGAGGACAACTTACTTTCTTCTCCTGATGGGGATATTATTAATACATTTGATTTATCAGGTTTATTTATCCATAAATCTATTTCTATTTCAGCTTCAGCTTCATCTAATTCAATTTCTATATCTTTAATGTCTCCTTTAAACTCAATATTTCCAGTAGCATGTGTGGTTCCTTTCCCCTCATTACCTGCTCCTACAACATCGCAAATTCCATAATCATAAAAATTATCATTTTCTACAATAGTAGTTCCTATTGCAATAGATTGATTACTTCCCAATGTTATATTGTTAACTAAGGGCATATTATTTTCTTTTGATTTCTTATACATGTAATTTATCGCAGCTTCTAGTGTTGCACTATTATAAAATCCATTTATTTTCTTTAATTTAACTATTATTAATTCACTTTCTTGTGCCACTCCTGAAAATTCATTTTTTACATTACCTAAGCCTGCACATAACCCACTAAGAGCCGTTCCTATTCCTTCCTCGTCTCTAGATAAATTAGGATTTTCTTCTTTTATAGCTTTATTTATATCTTCTCTAGTATACTCTGTTCCAATATTAAACTCATCAGGAGGATTACCTTCTTTTGTTTGATCCCATAAATATCTGATTTTAGATGTTCCATCTGGATATATAAAGTCTGGATGTAAGTAATCAACTCCAGAGTTAGCAATTCCAATCAAAACGCCACTTCCATTTACATTTATATTAGGATTTGTTTTAAAATAATTTGCACCTATTTCTTCTGTAGCAACAATTCCATTTTCTATACCTCTACTTATAGTAGCTAGCTGTGACATTTTTGTGTATCTTTCAATTGAATTTATTCCGTTTAGTCTATATAGTTCAGAAAACATATCTATATTGTTTTTGTCTATATATATAACTCCAAAGTTATTACTTATTTTGTACAACTTAACTATATTTTTAAAGTGTATTAATTCTTCTTCTATATTTTCATTAAAATATATATTAAATAATGCAATATACTTGTTAAAGTCAATTGTATCAATATCTCTAACTATATTAGCATTTTTTGAGTTAATCACTCCATTGAACATAACTATATGTTTACTAAAATCACTTTTTGGTAAATAATTTATATGTTCTATATTTTTTACTTTCAAGTAAATTTCTGGATTGTTTTTTTTCAAGCTATTATTTTGAAATGTAAGATTCCACTTTCCCTCTTCTATATTTTTTCTACTTTTCAATGTGATATTTAAATTATTTTCTTTAATGTAACTAGTAGATATATAAGTTCTACCTACAAAGTACTTGTTACTTTCTTTTTTTATATTTTTAATTTTACACTTTGATGGAGTTACTAAATCAATTGAGTTTGGATTTACGTTAAATATATCTATTTCTAATTCACTTATTCCACTTTCAATTTCAAATTCAAATTTATTCTTTTTTCTATTATTTTCAAAACCTATGTCTTTTTTAAGATATAGATTTGATGTATATCTTTCTGCCAAACTAAAATATTTTTCATAAAAAAAACTTGGTACTTCTAAATCAACTATAATAGGTGTTTTAAATAATTTACCTTTTTCTAATATAAACCCAACTTCTTTTATTATGTAATTAAATTCGGTTTCTTGAAAAAAGCCGCTTAAATTTATAAATACTCTATTAAATTTCTCTATACCGCTCTTTTTATATTTTAATTTCATATAGTTTTGTATATCCAAATCTTTATCTAAAAATTTGGATATTGTCTTAATTTTTTCATATATATTAACGTTGCATTCATCATATTCTAAAATAGCTTTGCAGTATATAAAAATCCCCCCTCAGTAAATTCTTCTATCAAAATATTATATGTGTATTTATTAATGTAATGATAGTTTTGTCACTAATTAATATGGGTAATCTTTTTAATATACATAATTTTTAGGTGGTGGAAACATGAGAAGCATAATATCAAAAACAATTATTTTTATAGGTATGATTCCTACTGCATTTTTCTTTAAAGAATTTTTCGGAATGGATAATATGTTGATTGGAATAACAGGGTTTATGGCTGCTATTAATTTAATAGACAACGACTATACAATAAACCCTATAAAAAATACAATTAAGTTTATCATTATAGAATTATCAATAGGGTCTTGTGCTTTTATAGCCGTAATATCTCCTTCTTTAACTTTAATATCCACTTTTCTAATTGTATTTGCTGTAGTTTATATATTTACATATGATACTACTAAGCCTATATATATGCCCTTTGTTTTAGGATATTTGTTTATGGTTTATTTTCCTATTAAATCATCCATTATACATGTTAGGATTGAAGCCTTAATATTATCGGCTTTACTTATAATGTTTGTTCAATTGATTGCTAATAAAAATAAGTTTTGGAATAAATCAAAGCATCAATTATGCAAAGACATAGGATTGATAGTTGATGAAATAGATATTTTAATTGCTAAAGAAAACTTAGATGATTTCCAAAAAATTAGTTTTACTTTAGATAATGATTTAAAAAATCTATCTCAGTCACTATATTCTAGAAAAGAAAAAACTTTTTTAATTTCAGATACAAGTAGACTTTATTTATGTATTACTCAAATATTAGATGGTGCTAATTCTATTTTAGAAAAAATAGTAGATGATAAAAATAATCTTAAAAATAACACTAATGAGTTAAAGATTTTAAAATATTTATTTTTAGATATATCTAGCTTTTTAAACAAAGAAATAGGTCTAATTGATTTAAAAGATAAAGTATATACATACATTCATAAAGATAATAAAAATGAATTTGATAACTATATATCCTATGAGTTAAAGCAAAATATGACTCTTTTAGATGATATATTAAAAAATATATCAAGTGGAGGGTTATCTACTAGTGATAAAAAATATGGAGTTCCTGGAAAGGTAAAAGATATAGAAATTATAAGAAGACGCTTTAATAGAAATTCACTTAGATTTACTTTTGCATTTAGAATAGCTTTATGCGTTAGTTTAGGAGCTTTTATTGTTAATTACTTTAAATTATATGAAGGTAAATGGCTAGTTTTCACTTTAGCTTCAGTCATACAACCTTATATAGAGTCTAGTGAGTCGAAAATGATAGATAGGATAAAAGGTACTCTTGTAGGGGTATTTATATTTGAAGTGACTTTTCATATTGTAAAAAATGTAGATGCAAAAATGTTTATAACATTTTTTTGCGGTTATATAAGTAATTACTTTAAAGATTATTCTAAAAGAATGACCTTCATGACAATATTTGCATTAGGTATAGGTTCTACTCACAATAATTTTAATATATTATCATTTGACAGGATAAAATTCATTTTAATAGGATGTATTTTGGCATTTATAGCTACTCGAGTTATTTTTCCTTATAAAATTAAAGATGTTACATTTAATTTAGTAAATAGCTCTCTTGATTTAAATAAAAAAATAGTTAATTTATTAAAAGATTTAAAATTTAAAGAGTTATATCATTCTAAAATTGACAGCTATGATTTAAGAGAACTAGTTTTAACTAATAGGTTAACAAATGATAAAATCAGCATAAATAATAATACAATACGTTGTGATGAAATTAATAAGTTTTTATATAGTGAGCGAGTTATAATGAGTAATTTAATACTTCTAAAAAATAGTATTTCAAATGATAGAGTTAAATCATTAGATATATGTGCTACCTCTATTAAAATGCAACAGTATACAGATGGAAAATTAGATAAGGATGATATGTTAAAAGAATTATATTCAATTGATAACTTAGATGATAAGTTAATTTTTATGAACATATACGAAATCTTTAATAACTTAAAAATTGCTCAAAACTTTTCAAAGTTAGTATGTTCAAACTAAAAAAGAAACTGCAATTAAATTTTATTAAAATTTGATTGCAGTTTCTTTTTTAATTAATCTCTACTATATAAATTTGTGAATTTTTCAAATTATATTGAGTCCTTTTCATGCAATTGTTACCTATAATCTTGACTTTTTTACTTTCTATCATATTGCAGATAGCTTCTCCATAGGTTAAACCACTTTCATATTCAACTTTTATAAATTTACATTTGTTTAAATTAAAAAGTGCTGAAGATGTCTTCCCACATATATGTATTACACCTTCTCCAATGCATTCTGAGGCTCTATTTAATATGTTTATAGTTGTTTCACTAACTACTTCTTCATATACTTTTGCCCCAACAATATTTATATCTCCTACTGGGTCACTATAAGATATTATCTTAGCTCCTTTTTCATATCCTTTAACTATATAATTAACTATATTATCCTCAATAATATTCATTAACTTGTCTATACAATCAAGGTTCTTTCTAACCCCTTTGTAAAAATACTTTAAGTCTACAAGTAAAGATATAATTGTCATAGGTCCGCAAACATTCAAAGTTACTATTTCATTTTTTGAACTTAGTATGCTTATTGATTCTAATAATTCTTTTATCCTTCCATTGTCAAAATCTATATTATCTAATTTAGATAATTCTTCTAAGCTAGAAAATGCATAAGTTCTTGACCTAGGACAGTTCTTTTCATCTCCTAAGTTTATACTTGCACCAAAAGCTTCAGCCTCTACTGTAGTACAAAATGGCAACTTGCAAATACTATCTTTTCTATAATCTTTTAAACTTTTAGATATGTATGCTATATCATTGGCATTTTTATGTAAATTAGGAAAACTTAAATTAGAACCCTGTATTATCTCTAATGGTATATTTTCATTATCTATCTGATCACATTTAAACTCTAATTTTTCCATATTTCCCCCTATATAAAAGTCTTTTTTAATTCTTCAAACTTTAACTCTGTTCCTATTATACAAAGTTTAGGACAAATTTTTAAACAACTTTTTTTAATGTCATATTTTCCATTTACATAATTGAACTCCAATAGACTATTTCCACTATTTACAAAACCTTTGCATCTTATTATTTTACCTAAAGACTGTGTTTCTAAAATTCCAAAGATTTTTTCTATATCATTTATAGAATATGTTTTAATAGGCATTAAAGCTATAGATGAGATTTCTTTCATGCTTTCACTTATATCTTTAGTTTTTATTTTTTTTATATCTTCATCGCTAAAATGAGCTAACTCATTAATATTTTTAATTGTTTCATAAAATTCTTCACTATTCCAATCTTCATAAATTATGTATGAGTTTTCATTTATATTTTTCAATGAATTAATTACACTATTTAAACTTTTATGATCTATAAGTTGAGATTTACTTATTATTATTGTCTTAGCATTTTTTATTTGATCTTCATAAAATTCACCGAAATTATCTATATAATCGAAATAATTGACTCCATCTACCACAGTAATTATAGAATTTAGCTTTAAATATTTTTTAAGCTTTTTATCATTAAGCATTATTAATATTTCACTTAGCAAACCTACTCCAGTTGGCTCTATTATTATTCTATCTGGATTAAGTTTTTCTACAATTTCCTCTATAGTGTTTTTAAAGTTTAATTTTATACTACAGCATATACATCCATTTTGAAGTTCTATAACTTCTAGTCCATCTTTTTTTATAAGTTCTCCATCTATTCCTATTTGTCCAAATTCATTTTCTAAAACTACAACTTTTTCATTCTTATTATCATTTAACATTTTTTTTATAAGCGTAGTTTTTCCAGAACCTAAAAATCCAGATACTATATCTATTTTTATCATTTAATCACCTTTTAAAATTTTAAGCAGTCTGTAAATAATCTTTCATATCCTTCTTTTGTAGATAGTTCAAAATAATTTATATCACTTGCTATAAAATCCATATTTTTTCTAATGTCCTTAGATAATAAGCTCATAATAGCTCCTGTTTTTGAAGAGTTCCCTATATATGTTATCCTATCTTTAAGCTCTTTTGGTATTATACCAACCCCAACTAAACTTTCTATGCTTAGGTGCTTACCAAATTGCCCTGCTATTATTACTTCATCTAATTCATTTATTTCCATATTAACTTGATCTGCCAATGCGTATATGCCTGACAAAATAGCACCCTTAGCAAGTTGAACTTGTCTTATGTCTTCTTGAGTTATAGATATTTCCTTATCAAGTTTAGATATTATAAATCGTCTCTTTTTATTTTCATCTACTATGTAATCACTTAAGTGACTTATTTTTTCATTATCTTTCACAACATCTTTTTTTGCTATACGTCCTGTTTTTCCTATAAGCTTTACTCTTGCTAATTCACTAATTGCATCAACAATTCCACTTCCACATATTCCTACAGGCTGCTGATTTCCTATAGTATTGATACTTATTTCATTTCCAATTTTAATATTTTCAATAGCTCCATCTCCAGCTCTCATTCCACAGCTAATATTCATACCCTCTAATGCAGGCCCAGCTGCACATGAACAAGATACCAACTCACCTTTTTTAGATAAAACCATTTCTCCATTTGTACCTATATCTATAAATAATACATTTTTATCTGTCTCTTTTAAGTTACTAACACACACACCGGCTACAATATCAGCACCTATATAACTAGATACGCCTGGAAGTAAGTACACACTTCCAAACTTAGATATTTCTATACCTAAGTCTTTAGCTCTAATATTTTTACTTTTCACAAACGTAGGTGAATATGGAGATTTCCCTATAGACATAGGATTAATATTTAATAATACATGCATCATAGTTGTATTTGCAGCTATTGAAACTTCATATATATTAGATTCATTTATAGAGTTTTTGCTGCATAGTTTTTTTATTAAATCATTTATACAATTTATAATTAATTTATGTAAAGTTTCTAATCCATTTTCTTTGTTCTTGATAAAATGAATACGAGATAAAACATCTAATCCATATTCTTTTTGTGGATTTATTTCACTTTCAGAACTTATTTCACATTTATTTTTAACATCAATTAATGAACAAACCACAGTTGTTGTTCCAATATCTATAGCAACTGAATATAGTTTATCCTGTGTATCATTTACTTCTATTCCTATTAATTTTTCATCTATATACACACCTGTACATTTTTCACATTCAAATATATTAGGTATATCTTTCAATAAGTAGTAATCATCTTTAAAATTACATTTAAAATGTTTTTCAAGTATTTCTTCATAAGGTATGTTATTATCTAGAGTAGGTTTTTCTATATCATATACTTCTTTTCTAAGTAGTGGTTTTTTTTCAAAA
The DNA here is from genome assembly GCF_019916025.1 of Paraclostridium bifermentans. Classification (NCBI taxonomy): domain Bacteria; kingdom Bacillati; phylum Bacillota; class Clostridia; order Peptostreptococcales; family Peptostreptococcaceae; genus Paraclostridium; species Paraclostridium bifermentans. Next base: position 2,249,520 of record NZ_CP079737.1, read on the forward strand.
TTTGGCATGTAGCCATCTGATAATATCTTATGATTTGTATTTTTTTTATCTAAAAATTCTATGTATATATCACCTTGAGGATAAACTAAACATCCTAACCTTACTTTATTATCAATTTCATCTCTAGATAAAAATTTGAATTCTTCATTAGTTAAAGAATTAATATTTCCACTTAAAACTTTAACTTTACACTTCCCACATAGTCCCTTTCCACCACAAGGACTTTCCATACCTAAGTTATTACTTTGTATTATATCTAAAAGATTTCTCCCGACTTCAAATTTATAACTTTTGTCCCCATCATATAAAAGACTCATAAAATCCCTCTTTATCTGCTATAATTTTTTGTACATTCTAATAGAACTTGTATATTATCTAATTTAGTTCTTACTCCTATTCCACAAGCTGGAGATATTATATCTACTCCATTTTTTAAACATGAATCGCACATAGTTTTTAAACTTTCTGTATCACTATTTTCAAGTGCAAAAGTACTTACATTTCCCATAATTGCTTTGTTTGATACATTTTCAATAACTTGTTTAACACTAGTTATTGAATCAAAACTAATTGCATCACTATGTAATGAATTTAATTCTTTATATATGCTTTTTAACCTTCCACATATATGTATTATAGTTCCCCCATTTGCATACTCTTTTAATTCATCTATTATTCTATTTAAATACGGAACTGCAAATTCATTAAAATTTTTAGCACCTAATATTTCGCCTGTACCACTAGGATCTGATATTGTTAAGATATCTGCACCTGCTTCAAGCTGAGCTTTCCCGAAAACTATAAGGTTATCAGTTACCAAGTTCATAAGTTCATGAATCATTTCAGGTTTTTTTCTTATTTCTTTAAAAAATATCATAGGTTCAAGTAGTGATGATGCCAAACTAACTGGTCCTGTTAAATTTGCAATTATTGGAACATCTTCATTTCTTTCTTTTAATATCTTAATAGCATCTACGACTACTTTTGCTCTTCCTTCATTAATATTTATATTTGTTAATTTTTTGTATTCTTCACTAGACATAATCGGATATTCAGTTACTCTAGGTTCTGTATTTTTAGTTCCCATATACACAGTAGCTCCCATACCTTCAGCTTCTACTGTCATACAAAATGGAACTCCAAAGTTTTCAAATGCTTTGTTTTTATACATACCTTGTGTTAAGTCAGCCATCATATTTGGATTTAAATGAGCTTCTGGCCAAGTTACACCCTCTATATCCATAACATCTTCAATTATCATATTCATCATACCCCCAGGACATATACATGGGGGTCTGTCTACATTCTCTTTTTTTAAAACTTTAAACAGTCGCTCTTTTGGGTTCATTTTATACCACCTCTTTAACTGTGGCTCTTTTTTTATCTACTAAATCTTTTGCAAGTTTTACCGCTTTAGAAGCTTCATGAGCATATCCATCTGCTCCAATTTGATCTGCAAAACTTTGTGATATAGGCCCTCCACCTACCATGACAATTACATCATCACGCATATTTTCTTCTTTTAATAAGTCTATTACTACCTGCATGTTATCCATTGTAGTTGTCATAAGTGTAGACATTCCTACCACATCAGCATTAATTTCTTTTGCTTTGTTTACAAAATCTATCGGTGGAACATCTCTTCCTAAATCAAAAACTTCAAATCCTGAAGTTTCTAACATTATTTTAAATAAGTTCTTTCCTATATCATGAGTATCACCTTCAACAACACCTACTACAGCTCTATAATGCTCTCCTGTTTGATGTTTTTGTAAACGTGGTTTTAATATATTAATACCTTCATACATTGCATCTGAACATAAAAGTAATTCAGGTATATAATACTCTTCTTCTTCGTATAGTTTTCCAGCTTCCTCCATGCCTGATGCTAATCCTTTAGATATACCTTCGTATGCATCAAAGTCATTTTCTACATATTCATTTGCTACATCTATAACTTCTTCATCTTCCATTTCAAGTACACATGAAGCTAATTTATTTAATAAAGATTCTTTTAAGTTTTCCATGTTTATATTCCCCCTATAAATTTTTTATGTTAATTGGGTATGCTCCAAATATTCTGGCAGCATCCATTAATGCTATAATTTTTTTAGGATCAGTTCCTATTGGGACATCGCAGCCTGTACTTAATATAAATCCACATTTACTATCGTGAGCTTTTTTTATACATTCTCTAGCTTCATTATATATATCCTCAATGCTACCTCTCATTATAGTTTCAACAGGGTCAACATTACCTATTAAGCAAACCTTATCCCCATAAGCCTCTTTTAATTCTCCAATATCATCTACATTATCTAAGCTTAAATTAGATATTCCAATATCAACCATATGTCCCCATACTTTTTTAGTTTTTCCACATATGTGTAAAGTTGTTCCACTTCCAGTTCTTTCAACAATTCTATCCATACATCTTTTTAAGTATGGTTTTGCAAATTCTACAAAGTTTTTCTCACTTATCATAGTACATGATGCATTTGGCTCTGCTAAGCTTGGGGCAAGCCCAATGTCACATGCTGCATCTATATAGTTTATAACACTCTGAGTTGAAAGCTCTAATAATTCATGAGCTTGATCTTTATTTTTAGTTAAATCTCTTAAAAATTTATCTGTTCCTCTTAAAAAAGAAGCTGTAGTAAATGGTCCTCCAACAGAAGTTCCAACACCAACTACTGAATTCAGTTTATCTTGAGTTATTTTTAAAGCTTCTAAAAAGTATCTTATTCTTCCATCTTTATAAGGATCTATAGGCTTTAATTTTCCTATTTCACTATAATCATTTATAGCAGACTTACTTATGTATGGTGTATTATGTGTTGGGAATGTAACTTCACTACCCATAGCTTCTGGAATTCCTTGTAATCCTGGTCCAAATCCTACACTATCTGGTCTAAATAGTTCATAGCTTCCTACTGCTACATCTACAAGCGCATCTACTGAGTGATTGTATTCATATATTGTATGCCCAAATATAGCTGATACACTTTCACCTAAAAAAGGTGAACATAAAATTCTATCCATTGGCTCTCCCTTAGAGAAAGCTTCCATTCTTTCTTTCGGCGTCATTTGATCTTTATTAATTTTATATTCCATAGCCCTACCTCTTTATCTATTTAAATATTACATATTCATATTACAATATATGTTAATTTTCTACAAATTGATAATATCGATACTCAAAAACGAAACTATCGATATTATCAATATAAAAAAATATCCAACTTAAAAAGTTAGATATTTCTTTATTTATCTAATACCATAAAATCTTTCAAGATAACTAATCATTTCATCTGCTATATTTAAATAATAATATATACTTACTAAATAGTCTGAGAAAAACAAGTCTGTAGCTTCTCCCTGAACTAATCTATCAACTAAAAGCGCTTGTTGCTGTAATGATGAATCTAGTATAAATGCGACTATTTCAACTTGATTTGCAACAAATAAATCTGAAGGTGAGTCTTTGTATACAACTTTAAATCTAGCTATAAGGTTTAAAACTGTCTTTAGTTCTGATGAATATGATGTAATTTGTTTTTGTATAGTATCTGCTTTTTGTTTAGCTGTTTCTGAATTGATACTTATAGTATTCATATTATTTCTTATTCTTTTTATTTCACTAAAGTATTTTATTAATTCTTCTTTTCCCTTTAATTCTTTACTTATTTGAGGTGGAGCTGAAGAAATTTTATAGCTTTTATCAACTCCATATATTGTTGAAGATGTTATTGTTAATAACATAATGGTAGCAATAAAAATTGATATGAATCTAGATGCAGCATTCTTCATTGTTATCCTCCTAGAATTTTTCTTATATATTATTTTCTTCATTTTAAAAATATATATTCAATAAAAATAAAAAATACTATGATCAAATTTGATTATAGTATTTTTTATTTTTATTGAATTTTTAATTGTTAATATGATTAAAATCTATAATCATATTTATTTTTAAATCCTTTGACCCTAAAGATATATTTTTCAACATTACTTCCTTGAAATTATTTTTATCAATTACGACATTTCCTTTTTCAAATTTAACATTTATATTGCTATCTTTAGAAAACCAATCTTTTATAAAGCTTTTCAATGCTATATCAACTATCCAATCATATAACTTTAGATCTAATAATTTAACTTCTTTAATCTTTAAAATCAAATTATTATTCTTATCCACAGTTGGCAAAAACTTAACTTCAATTGGAGTTGTTATATTTTGATTTACTTTATAATCAACCTTTGCAATTATCCCATTCTCTTCTATATCTATATTTACATTGCTTATTTTATCATTTTTAGTCTCCTTTAAAAAATAGTTTATTCCATTTAAAATAGATTTTTCAGGAACTAAAAATTCACCTTTTACACCTACTGGATTATCTATTAATTCTATATTTGTTGCTTTAACTCCAGCTATATCTCTAAAGAAAGTTAAATTTTTTTCTTCTATATTTTTAACTTTGTCCTCATTACTTTCTATTTTTTTAACGGGTTGATTACTCTGCGTTTCTAATTTTTTTATAGAAAATACTATAAAAGTAGATAACGTCAAAAAAATTATCACTCCTAAAAAAATTTTTCGCTTTTTATTACTCATTCTAAAAATTCTCCCTTTGATATTATATTATTTATATATATATTACCCTTATCTAAAAAAAAATAAAGTGTTTGAATATTAATTTTAATATCCAAACACTTTATTTATCTTAAATTTTCTGCTATACTTTCCATAGTTTTTTTAAAATTTAAAACTCCATAACCTAAATTTACATTTGGATAACTATATATATCTTGCCTATCTGCACCTATCATTAGATACGTCTTTATCACTTCTGTGAATAATAAATTTCTTCCAAGTTCACTTTGAGAACTTATATACTCCATTAAAACAGATGCCACTCCACTTATAATAGAACTACTTATTCCAGTTCCCGTTCCCTTTGCATACTTATTGTTTTTATAAGGTCCTATTATATCGACTCCTGGAGCTACTATATCCGGTTTTAAAGGATTTTGATTTAACGTTCCTCTTGATGACTGAATCCATATACTATCAGTATTATTATTATATGCTCCTACAGATAATACATTTTCAGTAGATGCAAACCAAGTTGTTGTTGAGAATGAACTTGAATTTATAAATCTGGTATCTTTATCTAATAAATTTTTATTTGGTAAAAATACATCATACTCTCCAGATATTAAAAATTCTGCCTTTAATCTTAAAGTCCATATTCCAGGTTTTATATCCATTAAATTAATTACAACTTCTTCTGTTCCTGACTTAAGCCACGGATATAAAAATCGCATCTCATAATTAGTTTTCTCTATATTAAACCTCCCTTTATATATAAATCTGTCAGGCGAATATTTTATATCATAGCTTAATTCTCCTGATGGAGATATTAAAGATGCATTTATTTTATCTGGTCCAACACAAGATACTATAATATCTAAGTTTTTTTGGTCTCCAACTTGAATTAATATATCTACAACGTCATTAATATTTTTAATATTTCCCTTATAATGAGTATCTGTATTTCCTTCATTTCCCAAACCACAAACAATAATTACTCCAGGAATAGTTAAACTTTCAAATAACTCTAATAACGTAGTTTCAACAACACCTTCGCTTTTACTTGCTACAGTTAAATTTATAACCATACTTTTTTGATGTTTCCTCAAACTCTCAGCAACATATTTTATACCTGCTAAAAAATCGCTAAGTGCATAGCTTATTCTTCCTTCTTTATATACACCTATTTCTTCTCTTAGTTTTACTACTATCAAGTCGCTATCTATTGCAATACCTTTATATGCTGAATTTTCATTACCTAATCCAGCCGATATCCCAGCTGCTAGTGTTCCTGTTCCAATACTATCTTCAGTTAAACTTTGATCTTTTTTAGAAATGTACTCATTTATCTGTTCGTTTGTAAACTCACTTCCAAAATTTAGACCTTCAGGCGGATTCCCTTTATTAGAACTTTGATCCCAAATAGATATTATCTTTGAGGTTCCATCTTTTCTTATAAAGTCAGGGTGCATATAATCTATACCAGAGTCTATAATTGCAATAACAGCATCTTTTCCTGTTGGATTTATATATGGATTTTTATCAATGTAATCTACCCCTGAAATAGACCTTGCTGACTTACCATTTTCACTATCTGAATTTATTTCTATAAGTGAACTCATATGAGTCGAAACTCCCCAATCATATATACATTCAATTTTAAAGAAAATTTCTTCATCAAATTCTTCACCAACATATATAGCAACTGCTTTTTTATTTAAAACAATATAGTTATTTAGGTTTTTTTGACTTAATTGAGTTTTTAACTCTTCCTCATTTCCATTATATATAGCAACATATGATTTCCCCAAATAATCACCCCTTAACTATTTAATTTGATCAAAAGTATTTTTTATATTTAAAATTCCATAACCATAGCTTGAATCTGGATAACTTATTTTACTATCTCTCTTAGCACCAGCTCTTAAATATGTCTTTATTTTTTGAACTACAGATTTATCTTTGTAGTTTTCTTTAAAAAGTATATACTGCATAATTAAGGCAACAGCTCCTGCTGTATATGATGCTGAAACCCCACTTCCACTTACTAATGCATATCTATCCTTTTCATATGGAGCGATTATATTTACACCTGGAGCTACTATATCTGGACTTTCAACTCTACCTATATTCCCAATTACAGGGCCTCTCGAAGATTCTGTCCATATACTAGAGTTTAAACTGTTGTAAGTCCCTACAGTAACTGTATCTTTGTATATAGAAGGATATGTTAATGTGTAATTCGGATTTCCATCTCTAAATTTAGTTCCAGAGTTTAATAGCAAGTGATTTGGCAAGTAAACATGGTATAGTCCATTTGTTATAGAGGCTCCCGTTAACCTTACTTTCCATATTCCCTTACTTACACCTTGCAAATTTATAATTGTCATTTGTTGCCCAGAATAATAAAGTGGATAGGTTGACCACATAGAATAATATGTGTTTTCGAAATCAAATAATCCGTCTACCACATTTAAATTAGATACAAATGATGTTTTACTTTCTTCTCCTGATGGAGATATGATTAAAACGTTTAATTTATCAGGTTTATCTACCCATAAATCAATTTCTATATCTTTTTCATACTCAGCTATTTCAATTTCTATATCTTTAACTTCTCCATCAAAGCTTATTTTACCCATAGTATGCGTCTTTCCATTTCCCTCATTCCCTGCTCCTGTAATCTCACATACTCTATATTCATAAAATAAATCATTATCCATAAATCCAATCCCTGGAGAAACTAAATTATTACTTCCAAGAGTTATATTTTGAATTATTGGCATATCTAATTTTTTTGCTTTTCTATAGCTATAATCTATTCCACTTAAAAAAGTTCCATTGTTATAAAAGCCATCTATTTTTTGTAACTTTACAACTATTAAATCAGCACCTTCTGCAACTCCTGCATAAGACTTATTTATACTCCCTAATCCTGCACATATTCCTCCTAGCGCAGTCCCTACACCCTCTTCATCAGTAGATAAATTAGAATTTTTTTCAGCTATTGCTTTATTTATATCATCTCTTGTATACTCAGTGCCTATATTAAATCCTTCTGGAGGCTTTCCATCTTTTGTTTGATCCCACAAATATAAAATTTTAGAAGTTCCGTCAGGATATATAAAATCTGGATGTAAATAATCTATTCCTGAATTTACAATACTTATTATAACTCCAGCTCCATCCAAGTTTACATTGGGATTTGTCTTAAAATAATTAACACCTATCTCTTCATTCGCTGTATATCCGTTTTCTGTTCCTTTAGATAAGTCTGTTAGTTGAACCATTTTTGTATATCTTTGCATTTTGTATATATATTTAAAAGTATAAAGCTTACCTACATCTTTAAATCTATCTTTTTGTATAAATACAATTCCCATTCCATCTGATAGCTTATAAAATTTAAATATATTGTCTAATTTTTTTAACTGTTCTTCATATTTGGGATAATAATATATAATAAATACAGGTTCAAATTCACTTGAATCTATATATGATTTAGGAAAATCTCTAGCCTCTAAATAGTTTTTTATTTCTTCATCCTGTTTATCTATTATAAATTCAGTTTCAATATAATCACTTTTATTTATTTCATTAAATTTTAAGTTCCAAATTCCATTTTCTATAAAACTGTCTGATTTTAATCTTATATTTATTTCATTTTTTTCTTTTGCATAAACTTTTAATTTACTGTTTTTAATTTGAAATTTCTTTTCTTGGAAATTTATATCTATATCTTGAAATTTTAAATTCGAGGGATTTGTAATATTTAGACTTAAATTTTGATTGTTTTCTAAAAACAATTTTATATTTATTAATTTCTGATATTTATGTACATTTAATTTTAGTTCTTTACTTTGTTCTAATCTAATATATAAATTGCTTTCATAATACTTTTGAGTATATTTTGAATCTTCTAGCTTTCTTATGCAGTTTAATCGTTTAATTGATATAAATGTATCTATATTATATTTTTGAGAAATATTTAAGATACTATCTATGAAAAGTTCAATATTATTTCTTTCAACTTTTTTTATGTCTTCTTTTGCATTTAGTTCTATGCATATATTTTTAAAGTTTTCATTAAGTCTATTGTGTTTATTATATATAATATTAACATCAGGGTACTTTGACTGTAAGTACTCCACAACTTCACAATCTGCTCTTTTATTATCTATTATTTTAAATTCTATATAGCTCTTTATTATTTTTATACCACAACCTATATTTTCATAAATTGATAGTATAAGTTTTCCATATTGAATTGTAATTGGATACTTTATAAGTTTCACCTCCCAATTAATCATTATACTAAAATATATATGTACTTATTTTTAATGAATGATAATTTTATAAGTTATCAATAAATATTAGTTAAATATAATTTCCTTAAGCATAAAAAATACCAGCTAAAAATAATTTAGCCGGCATTTTCAAATTGGATTTATGACTATTTTGAAGGTAAAATTTCTATCCAATAATTATCTGGGTCTGCTATAAAATATATACCCATATCTTTATTTTCGAAACAAATACATCCCATTTCTTTATGTAAATTATAAGCTGCATCAAAATCATCAACTCTTAACGCTAAATGGAACTCATTGTCTCCTAAATTATATGCTCTATCCCATTCTTTAAGCCATGTTAGTTCTAGTGTGTGTGTAGTTTCTCCATCACCTAGGTAAGATAGTATAAAACTCCCATCTTTTGCTTCATGTCTTTTAACTTCTTTAAGTCCAAGTGCCTTTTCATAAAACTCTAAACTTTTTTCTAAGTTCAATACATTTATATTGTTGTGACAAAATCTAAATTTCATATAATCCTCCTTTAATATGTGTTAATAATTACTTATTTTATAATACTAATATTAATTTATATTATAATCAAGTACTTACTAAAAAGTTAGTATTATGTTAAATTGTTTTATAGGTTAAAATATACTATAGATTCAATAAAGGTTGTGATAGTTTTGCTTATTAAAGATGGAAAAAAATATGTTTGCAAATTAGATTTAGCTTTTGAAATAATTAGAGGAAAATGGAAAGTAATAATTTTATGCCATTTGTTAGAAGGTCCTAAGCGTTTTTTAGAGCTACAAAGAATTACGTGTGGTGTAAGCCATAAGGTATTAAATGAAAAGTTAAAGGAAATGGAAAATGACAGTCTTATATATAAATTGGTGTATGATGAACTTCCACCTAAGGTGGAATATTATTTAACAGAAAAAGGAAATGATTATGCAAATGTACTTAAAAGTATAGAAACTCTTGGAGATAAATATTTTGATTTGTAGTATTATAAAAAGGAATCAATAGTTTTAATTGATTCCTTTTTATTTTTATATTAATTTATCATTTTTTAACAATTCTAATAAAGTTGGATTTAAATTGAATTCTTTTATAATATTATCTACTTCCTTCATCGCTCTTTCTTTCTTATCTTGTGAAATAGACCCTTTAGATGCCCTTATTAAGATATTTTTTGGTGAATGTGCTATATCTATAAACTCAAGAATTTGTGTCTTGTATCCTACTGCTTCTAATAAATTTCCTCTAACCGCATCTGTCATAAGAGCTGATACTCTTTCCTTTATAATCCCATACTTAGTTAATATAGAAAGCTCATCAGAATTTATCTGTTCATTAAATTCATGCTGACAACAAGGTACTGAGAAAATCATTTTTGTATTCCACTTCACAGCATTATAAAGCGCATAATCTGTAGCTGTATCACATGCATGTAAAGTTATAACCATATCTACATTATCAGTGTACTTATATCCATTTATATCTCCAAGCTCAAACTTTAAATTTTCATAATTATATTTTTGAGCTATATCATTACATTTCTTTATAACATCTGCTTTTAAATCTAATCCAATCATTTTTACATCTATTTTTTTTATTTCAACAAAATAATAATAAAGTACAAATGTTAAATATGATTTACCACACCCAAAATCTAATATAGTCAATTCTTTATAATCATTTTTCTTTATCTCATCATCAATTATTTCTATAAACCTATTTATTTGTTTATACTTATCATATTTAGATTTAACTACTTTACCTTCTTTTGTAAACACACCTAAATCTATTAACGGTTGTATTAACATACCTTCTTTAAGTATATAATTTTTTTCTCTGTTATGATTTTTATTTACTAAGTTTTCATTGTTACTTTTTTTCTTGCCTAAAAACACCTTACCTTTTTTAGATATCTTTAAATCATAGTTAACATTTTCAGACCAAGCAGCTACTTGTTTGTAACTTTCAAAAGTCATTTCAAACAATTTTGTTTCTATCATATCTAGATCTATATTTTCATGAAAAACTTGTTTATCTGTATATTTCTCTATTTGATAGTATTCTTTGTTGTTTTTTTCCTTTAGTTCAATATTAATTTTATTGTATTTAACATCTTTTTTTAGCTTATTACTAATAACAATTTTTAAAATTTTGTCATTAGCTATTTCATTAATCTTATTCTTTAACTCTTCCATAATGTCACACCTTATCATTTCTAATTTTAGTTTTTGATAGACCAAATACTATTATATATTACAAGCCTAATAAGTTAAACTATTTTGTGTAAATGTATATTATTTCAATAAATAATATACATAGTAAAAAGTAGAGTATTAAATTTATTTAATACTCTACTTTTTATTTAATCTTTTACTTTCTTTTTTTATTGAAAGTACTTGCTGCTAATCCTATAGTTGAAATTGTAAATAGTCCTATATACGGTAGCATGCTAGCATCATATGTTTGTGGACTGCTTGAGCTGTTTGATTCATAACTACTCTTGTTATTAGATGTATTTACTTTTTCTTTTTGAACATCATCCTTAGCTTGATTTGAACTAATTATATTTTCTTCATTCTTTGAGTTTGAATCATCCTTTTTAATTTCCTCTATAACGATAGGATCATTTGTAACTATTTTACTTATTACTTGATTTTGTTCCTTTATTTCAAATAGATACAATTTATCGTCTATTTTATATCCTTCTGGTGCTTTTGTTTCTTGGTAATAGTAGTTTCCATATCCTAAGTTATCGAATTCTACTTTCCCTTCTTTATTTGTTGTAGCTTTCGCTATTTCTTTTTTATTACTATCAAATATTGTAAATTCTGTGTTCCCTAATACTTTTTTACTATCTTTTGAATCTGTTTTTGTTATTTCTATTTTTCCTATTATCTTATCATCTGATACTGTTTTACTTATTACTTGATTGTTGTCTTTAACCTCGAATGGATACATTTTACTATCTATTGTGTATCCCTCTGGTGCTTTTGTTTCTTGATAATAATAGTTTCCATATCCTAAGTTATCGAATTCTACTTTTCCCTCTTTATTTGTCATAGCTTTCGCTATTTCTTTTTTATTACTATCAAATATTGTAAACTCTGTATTTGCTAGTACTTTTTTACTATCTTTTGAGTCGGTCTTTGTTATCTCTATTTTTCCTATTATTTTATCGTCTGATACTGTTTTACTTATTACTTGATTGTTGTCTTTAACCTCGAATGGATACATTTTACTATCTATTGTGTATCCCTCTGGTGCTTTTGTTTCTTGGTAATAGTAGTTTCCATATCCTAAGTTATTGAATTCTACTTTCCCTTCTTTATTTGTTGTAGCTTTCGCTATTTCTTTTTTATTGCCATCAAATATTGTAAACTCTGTATTTGCTAGTACTTTTTTACTATCTTTTGAATCTGTCTTTGTTATCTCTATTTTTCCTATTATCTTATCGTCTGATACTGTTTTGCTTATTACTTGATTATTGTCTTTTATTTCAAACGGATACATTTTACTATCTATTGTGTATCCCTCTGGTGCTTTTGTTTCTTGGTAATAGTAGTTTCCATATCCTAAGTTATCGAATTCTACTTTCCCTTCTTTATTTGTCATAGCTTTCGCTATTTCTTTTTTATTGCCATCAAATATTGTAAACTCTGTATTTGCTAGTACTTTTTTACTATCTTTTGAGTCTGTTTTTGTTATCTCTATTTTTCCTATTATCTTATCGTCTGATACTGTTTTACTTATTACTTGGTTATTGTCTTTTATTTCAAATGGATACATTTTACTATCTATTGTGTATCCCTCTGGTGCTTTTGTTTCTTGGTAATAGTAGTTTCCATATCCTAAGTTATTGAATTCTACTTTCCCTTCTTTATTTGTTGTAGCTTTCGCTATTTCTTTTTTATTGCCATCAAATATTGTAAACTCTGTATTTGCTAGTACTTTTTTACTATCTTTTGAATCTGTCTTTGTTATCTCTATTTTTCCTATTATCTTATCGTCTGATACTGTTTTGCTTATTACTTGATTATTGTCTTTTATTTCAAACGGATACATTTTACTATCTATTGTGTATCCCTCTGGTGCTTTTGTTTCTTGGTAATAGTAGTTTCCATATCCTAAGTTATCGAATTCTACTTTTCCTTCTTTATTTGTCATAGCTTTCGCTATTTCTTTTTTATTACTATCAAATATTGTAAACTCTGTATTTGCTAATACTTTTTTACTATCTTTTGAATCGGTCTTTGTTATTTCTATTTTTCCTATTATCTTATCATCTGATACTGTTTTACTTATTACTTGATTGTTGTCTTTAACCTCAAATGGATACATTTTGCTATCTATTGTGTATCCTTCTGGTGCTTTTGTTTCTTGGTAATAGTAGTTTCCATATCCTAAGTTATCGAATTCTACTTTCCCTTCTTTATTTGTCATAGCTTTCGCTATTTCTTTTTTATTACTATCAAATATTGTAAACTCTGTATTTGCTAATACTTTTTTACTATCTTTTGAATCGGTCTTTGTTATTTCTATTTTTCCTATTATCTTATCATCTGATACTGTTTTACTTATTACTTGATTGTTGTCTTTAACCTCAAATGGATACATTTTGCTATCTATTGTGTATCCCTCTGGTGCTTTTGTTTCTTGGTAATAATAGTTTCCATATCCTAAGTTATCGAATTCTACTTTTCCTTCTTTATTTGTTGTAGCTTTCGCTATTTCTTTTTTATTACTATCAAATATTGTAAACTCTGTATTTGCTAATACCTTTTTACTATCTTTTGAGTCTGTTTTTGTTATCTCTATTTTTCCTATTATCTTATCATCTGATACTGTTTTACTTATTACTTGATTGTTGTCTTTAACCTCAAATGGATACATTTTGCTATCTATTGTGTATCCTTCTGGTGCTTTTGTTTCTTGGTAATAGTAGTTTCCATATCCTAAGTTATCGAATGCTACTTTCCCTTCTTTATTTGTCATAGCTTTCGCTACTTCTTTTTTATTGCCATCAAATATTGTAAACTCTGTATTTGCTAGTACTTTTTTACTATCTTTTGAGTCGGTCTTTATTATTTCTATTTTCCCTATTATCTTATCGTCTGATACTGTTTTACTTATTACTTGGTTATTGTCTTTTATTTCAAATGGATACATTTTACTATCTATTGTGTACCCCTCTGGTGCTTTTGTTTCTTGGTAATAGTAGTTTCCATATCCTAAGTTATCGAATTCTACTTTTCCCTCTTTGTTTGTCATAGCTTTCGCTATTTCTTTTTTATTACTATCGAATATTGTAAACTCTGTATTTGCTAGTACTTTTTTACTATCTTTTGAATCTGTTTTTGTTATTTCTATTTTTCCTATTATCTTATCATCTGATACTGTTTTACTTATTACTTGATTGTTGTCTTTAACCTCGAATGGATACATTTTGCTATCTATTGTGTATCCCTCTGGTGCTTTTGTTTCTTGGTAATAGTAGTTTCCATATCCTAAGTTATCGAATTCTACTTTCCCTTCTTTATTTGTCATAGCTTTCGCTATTTCTTTTTTATTACTATCAAATATTGTAAACTCTGTATTTGCTAATACTTTTTTACTATCTTTTGAATCTGTTTTTGTTATTTCTATTTTTCCTATTATCTTATCATCTGATACTGTTTTACTTATTACTTGATTGTTGTCTTTAACCTCGAATGGATACATTTTGCTATCTATTGTGTATCCCTCTGGTGCTTTTGTTTCTTGGTAATAGTAGTTTCCATATCCTAAGTTATCGAATTCTACTTTCCCTTCTTTATTTGTCATAGCTTTCGCTATTTCTTTTTTATTGCCATCAAATATTGTAAATTCTGTGTTTGCTAATACTTTTTTACTATCTTTTGAGTCGGTCTTTGTTATCTCTATTTTTCCTTTTATTGCATCATTTTTAACAACTAAGTTGATATCTGAATCAGAATCTAATTTTATTTCAAATTGTATAGGATCAGTATTTAAAATGTATCCTTGTGGTGCCTTTTTTTCAACCGCTTTATATTTACCTGGCGAAAGCTTTAAATTAGCTATTCCATCTTTACCTGTTGTTACACTTGTTATCTTGCTTCCACTTAAATTTTGAATTTCAAATACAGCACCTTCTAATACTTTTTTTTCATTATCTGAATCAACTTTTTTAATAGTTGCATTATGGTCAGATTGTGTATTTAGTATATTTCCTAAATCTACAGTAGTCCCTATTTGATTTTCATTTATAATAATTTTTATCTCTTTACTATCTAAGTTATATCCTTTAGGAGCTTTTGTCTCTTTTAAATAATATACTCCTGGATTATCTATTGAGTGTGATAGTATTCCATTTGAATCACTATTTAATGTAGCTATAACCTTTTTATTACTATCCATTAAATTAAAAGTTGCTCCTGAAAGTGGCGATTTTGTTGTACTATCAATTTTTTTTGCAGTAAATCTATAACCTTTTTTCGTTTCAACTTTATTAGTTGTAGAGTTGTTTATCTTTGCAACATTAGTTACAGTTTTTCCATCCTCTACTTTAGAAAAATCCGTTTTTATTTTTACTTGAAGTGGTTCTCCATATTCTATCTCTTTTTTATCATTGGTAATTTTTATAGTATTGCTTTCTTTATCTATGTTTACATTAAAGTGTTCTGGAGTATCAACCCCTAAAATTTCAACTGCTGGATCTAACTTATCTGTTAAATTTAAATACCCCTTATCAAAATATCCATAACAATCAAAATCAATTGTGTAATTTACTATTTGATTATCACCTTTTTTAATTAATGTCTTATCTACTTTTTTTCGTGCATTTATAGCCCCTGCATTCATTTCATATCTTACAACATTTTGAACATCTTTAGATGTATTATCATAACTTAATTTAGCTTTATTTGTGTAAGCCTTTTGTCTCTGTGTAACTTCTAAGTCATAATAAATTAAATAATGCTTATCTGTATTCCCTATATTAACAGTTAGCTTATTATTTTCAAATTTTATCTTATCTTTCATTTTATCTGTTACCCATTCAAAGTTATCAGATATATCATATGTACCTACCATAATGCTTCCATCTACTAATTTCATTCCATCTGGAATGTTATCTTCAATAATTGCATTTGTTACACTTTGATTATTAGGGTTTATATCAAGTGTATATTTAACCTTATTGTCATTAAGATTTACTATATTTATTGTATTTCCATTCTCATCTTTTGCTGTCTCATTAGTTCTACTGTATTTGGTTAACATCTTACCATCGTCTTTAGGTTTTACTATTGCTTTTGATGATAATGTTTCATCATGTTTAATTAAATCAACAACATTATCATAACGTTGCATATTTTGCTTTATTATAACACTATAACTTACTCTATATTTGTTATAGGTAGTTCCAAAATTTACATTCACTGAATTATTTTGTGTATTTATCTTTCCTCGAAAATCTTCTGTTACATCTTTCTCTGGCTTACCATATTGTGTTTCATAAACTTTTACAGAATCTTTAACTAACTCCATTCCATTAGGAATAGCATCCTTTATATATGCATTATACATAGTTGCATACTTTTCATTAACATATATACTATATTTTACTTTTTTACCTATAACAGGATTATTTATATTGTTTATTAATGTTCCATTTTCATAACCATCATATCCATCTGGATTATCAACAGTTTTATAAATTTGTCTATCAGTTACAGTAGGAGGATCTACTGGCGGTTTTTCATCGGGAGGAACTATTTCCACATCAATATATTGAACTGTACCATCTAAATTAACTTCAACTCTTTGTGTTGTGTTAGTTTCAACATTTTTAGCTGTAGCCTTTACACTCATGTATCCACCTATTGCATCATTTGCACCTTCACTAAACACAGCTGTAACAGTTGTTCCGTCTACATTTACGCTTTTAAAATGTTCTGGCGGATATTTAGGTTGAATATTTTCAAATACATCCGGCAATTTAAATGTTATTGTGTCTCCTGCTTTTATACTCCCTGGCCCATTTAATGCCTCGTAATTTAAATTAAACTCAACTTGTTCCCCTGATTCCAATTTTGTCTTGTTGCTTGTTAATGTCAACTTAACATTATTGTTTTCAGCAAACACTGTCATCCCTGGAGATATAATGTTTAGTATTAGATTTAATATCACAATCATACTAAGCATTCTATACCTTTTTTTTGTTCTCACAAAATCACCTCATCTTAATTTTTTATAAAAAAAGGCTATATTTATATTCAATAAATATAGCCGGTTGCACCACTAACTCCGCATACCCCAGGTGCCCACATACAGGGTATACTTCTTCGCCTCTATTTTTCTTCAATTTTCATAATTTAAAATAAAAAAGGCTATATTTATATTCAATAAATATAGCCGGTTGCACCACTAGCTCCACATATCCCAGGTGCCCACATACAGGATATACTTCTTCGCCTCTATTTTTTCTTCAATTTTCATAATTTAAAATAAAAAAGGCTATATTTATATTCAATAAATATAGCCGGTTGCACCACTAACTCCGCATATCCCAGGTGCCCACATACAGGATATACTTCTTCGCCTCTATTTTTCTTCAATTTTCATAATTTAAAATAAAAAAGGCTATATTTATATTCAATAAATATAGCCGGTTGCACCACTAACTCCGTATATTCCAGGTGCCCACATACAGAATATACTTCTTCGTTTCTATTTTTTAAATTAACCTTCATAATTATAGCGTATTTTAACATTTTTTGAAATTATATCTTATTATCTCTTCTTACCTTTACTAATTTTTTCTTTATATTTATTTGTTTATAATCTTTCAAGAATTTCTCACCTTTATAATTTAATAAGTCAACATATGAATACAGATCATGAACTTCGATTACTCCTATATCTTCATTATTTATTCCCTTTATATTACTGAATGTCCCTACTATATCTATAATTCTTATTTTTTTCTTTTTACCCGCATTTAAATATATTCTTGTTACTTCACTATGAGTTTTTTCCTTATTATTTATTTTTTTTCTGTTTTTAAAAATTTCAACTGATTTTTGTTCAAACTTATATTTGCTACTTTTTATTTCATCAATTTTTATATCTTCTAAAACATCTATATCGTATCCTATATATTCCTTTATTTCATCTATATATTTTTTATCTTTCTCACTTACTATAGTCACTGCTTTTCCATGTCGATCGTGTCTTCCGGTTCTCCCTATTCTATGAATATAATTTTCCTTATCCCTAGGAACATCATAATTTATTACCAATGATATATCATCTATATGAATACCTCTACTAGCTACATCTGTACTTACTAATACATTATATTTTCCGTTTTTTAAATCTTTAATGGTAAATATCCTTTTCTCTTGAGACATATCTCCATGTAATTGCTCTACTAAAAATTTATCTTTTTTCATTCTTCTATATAATTGAGATACCTTATCTTTAGTATTCAAAAATATTATTGTTGTTTCAGGATTTAAATCATATATAATATTCTTTAAATTTTCATATCGATCTTCATCTTTAGAATACATTAACTTTTCTTCTATTTTGTTTTTGTAAATACAATTTTCATTAACAATAATCTCATTATATTTTCCAATGTACATTTCACATATATGACTTATTTCTTTATCTATTGTGGCTGAAAATAATCCAGTCGTAACGGATGTAGGAATATTGTTAAATATAAATTCCATATCATCCACAAAACCTTTATTTAACATTTTATCCGCTTCATCTATAATAAAATATTCTAAATTATTTAAATTGATTGTTTCTCTATTTATATGATCAATTATTCTTCCAGGAGTTGCTACAACTATATGCACTCTTTGCTTCAGCTCAAAAATTTGCTCTTTTATTGGTTGTTTCCCAAATATAGCGCTACATCTGATTTTCTTTAATCTTCCTATATTTGAAATTTCATCTTTTACTTGAAGAGCTAACTCTCTTGTTGGAACTACTATTAATGCTTGTATATTATTATTTTCAATATTTATGTTCTCACATATAGGAATTCCAAAACTAGCTGTTTTACCACTTCCAGTTCTTGATTTAACTACAATATTTTCTTTATTTAAAAGCTTTGGAACCACTTCTTCCTGAACTTTTGATGGTTCTATGTATCCCATATTAAAAAGAGCTTTAGTTATATATTTATTCAATTTAAATTTTCTAAAATTATTATCCATCTTATCACCTTATTTCACTAAAATAAATTTTTATAGCTATTTATTATATCACATATCAGAACTAATATTACTTTTTTAACATATATTATATAATCGCTTTGATTTAGGAGGTGGACCTATTTGTGCAATCAAAAGATTTTTTTTGAATATTTGACAGTTATCCTAAATAATTCTAACTTGCCAAAAAATAATATAAACAATTATTTAAAAAGCATTAGTTTTCTAAATAGTGAACTTCAAACAATTTCGAGACATAATCCTCATTCAACAGATGAATATAATATTAATTTAGACTTGAAATCAAATCTAAAAAATGCAATGTCCATAGAAAATAAAAAAATTTCTAAATTTGTAAATCAGAAAAATCAGCTTGATAAAAGTGATCTCTATTTTAGTTTAGCTAGTTTTAATTTATATAATAGCATTTATAATAACATTTACTCCAGAAATGACTTTACATCTAAAGAGCTATACTATTGTACAAAATTTGATACTCAAAGCAATGCCATAAATCTAATAGTTAATAGCTTAAAGGAATCAAGTGAGACTCTATACTTAGATGGATACATCTTAAATCTAAAAAATTTTGCGATAGCTGATTTATTTAATTTTTATATAGAGTTGAGAGATGCCAGAGGAATAGTTTTTGCAAGTAAAATTTTCAAAAACATAGATATAGCCGGTAACTTAGGAGTATTTTCTGCAAAAAAAGTATATCTTCCTTTTTTAAGTAAAGAGTATGAGCTGTTTAATACAGACTTAAGCACTATTACTTGGTACTATACTTACGATTTTGTTTAAATTTTCAGAATTAACTCATAAATCAAATTCACCTTTAATAAAATTAAATATAATATATTTTAAAGGAGCGTTGTACTTATGTTTGAAATAATAAAATTTGCTTATAATAATAAACCTATCGCTAGATTAGATTCAAATAATATAGTTCATAATCATCTATACCATAACTGTCCTATTGGTAAAGTTTCTAATAATATAGTTTATGATAGCTTTAACAATATTGCAGGAAGTGTAGATAATGATGGATTTGTATACTCTATAAAATCTAACGTGTCCCCTATTGGAAATATTGATAGTGATGGGTATATATATAAAGATAATAAATTAGTTGGTAAAATAAACTTTAAGAATTCTATGTGCCCTAAACTAGCTGGAGCTTCATACCTTTTACTGATTCATGAAAATAGATAATAAAAAAGGCCCCTTGTATAAATGCAAGGGGCCTTACTTTTAAAAACTATTTTTTACAACATATTTTTTTAGCTGTTTTACATAGTTCCTTATTGTCTTCTAGTATAGCCATTAATATTAACTCTTCTAAACCTGGATGACCACATGGAAAATGTCCGCCATTTTCTAATATTCTTATTATTTCTCTTATTCCTGGGTGCCCGCATGGTAAATCCATATCTGATAATAAATCATATACAAATTTCCCTAAAATTTCATACACATCATTTTTATTTCTATCTCTACAAGTTGGGAATTTAACCCATTGCCATCCATTTGAACAATTACACTTGCATTTGTTACAGCAATTACATGGTTTCCATTGATTATTGCATTGACAAGTCTTTTTACAAGAACATCCTTTTTTATATTTGCAGCTCATGCTTTCAGCTCCTATATAGTAATATATGGATAAAATATCCATACATTACTATATGACAAGTTTCATTTTTTGACACTATTTTACTTTTTTTATTTTTATTCATTTTTTTGCACCATATTTTACACTTTTATATATATTAATATAAGGAGGTGTGTATATATGCAAAATAGAAACTTTTTATGTTGCAGATGTAGATGCTGTGGAAGATGTTTTTTATTTTTTAAAATTTGTCCTAGATGTGGTTGCTGTAGATGTTGTTGCAGATGTAAATGTGGATGTTAATTGTATTAAAAAGTCGATCTAAATATAGATCGACTTTTTTTATTTAATAATTATTTTAATTTTAGTTCCTTCCCCAGCTTCACTAGCCAAGTCTATATCAAATCCATGAGCAATTATAATGTCTTTAGCTATTGCCATTCCAAGTCCAGACCCTTTATGTACCTCTCCAGTACTTGTCCCTCTATAGTATCTATCAAATATTCTTTCTAAATCTTTTTTTTCAATACCTTTTCCATTATCTTCAATATTTATAATTGTTTCAGCTTCACTTATATATTCAACTTCAACTTTAATTTTAACTTTATCATTGTTATGAATTAATGCATTATAAACAAGATTGTTTATTACCCTCTTAAAAAGCATACTGTCTACTGATTTAATTATAGAGTCTTTGTTTGAAGTAAACTCAACATCTCTATTAGAGTATTTGGGATCATTTAAAATTTGAATAACAGAATCTTTTATTATTCTAACTATATTTTCATCATTTTTGTTTAAAACTCTATCGCTACTTTTTAATTTCATAGTTAAGTTTAAATCATCAACTAATTCTTTTATATACTCTGATTTTTCATTTATTATAACTCCATAATCTTTAGCTTCTTCTCTATTAATATCATAATCCTCATCACTTAAAATTTCCGCATATCCTTTTATTGAAGATAAAGGAGTTTTTATATCATGAGAAATATTTGCTATCCACTCTTGTTTTAGTTTGTCTAATTTGTTTCTTTCGATTTCATTACTTTTTAATGTATCTGATAATTTATTTAATTTTTTATATACACTTACATACAATCCTTTTTCTGTGTAGTATACATCGTACTTTCCTTCTTCTAAATTTTCTACACCTTTTATAATATTTTTCATAGGCTTTGTTAGTCTTCTACTAAAAATATATCCAACTATTAAAGCTATTAATAAATCTATAAATAATATTATCCATATTGATTTAAAAATAGTGTCTGCTAAGTCTTTAAGATTATATGTTATTATATATTTTTCTACTTCTCCCTTTGGAAATCCTAGTAAGTATGTATATTCTACATCCCCTACTTTTTTACTAGAAACTAAAATATTGTCTGCTCCCGAGTTAGGTAATCCACCTGCATACTTATATCCATTTATAAGCTCCATTGGAGTATACTTTTTGTTTAATTCTTTTGGGGCATTATATCGATATACTTGATTTCCATTTTCATCTAAAATTTGTATCCAAATTCCTTTATCATCTAAAGATTTTTTTCCTTCTTTACTTATATCTATTTTATCACTCTCAACTTGAATATCTTTACTAAACTCTCTAGTGAATTCAGTTTCTGGAATTTTAGGAGAATTTGATTTGTTCGATAGCGTGACTCCTATTATTCCAATTATATTTAATATAGTTACAATCATAACTACACAAATAATACTAACTACATATCTTAGTGTTATTTTCCACTTCATATTAATCTTCCTTTAAAGTTAATTTA
Organism: Paraclostridium bifermentans; assembly: GCF_019916025.1. Taxonomy (NCBI): domain Bacteria; kingdom Bacillati; phylum Bacillota; class Clostridia; order Peptostreptococcales; family Peptostreptococcaceae; genus Paraclostridium; species Paraclostridium bifermentans. The sequence goes on from NZ_CP079737.1 coordinate 2,272,052, forward strand.
TACCCTAATCCTTTAATATTTTTTATATATTTAGGTTTAGATGGATTATCTTCTATTTTTTCTCTAAGTCTTCTTATATGTACCATTATAGTGTTATCATAGCCTATAAAATCATCGCCCCATACTTCGTCGCAAAATTTCTCTTTGCTTATAATTTGCTCTAAGTGTCTAGCCATATATAAAAACATTTTAAATTCTTTAGCTTTTAATTCCAGAGTCTTTCCATTTTTTTTAACTTCTACTTTATCTTCATCTATTTCAAATGGCCCAAACTCTATCTTACTACTTTCAGGTTCTTCTTTTATTGAATTTAATATAATATTTTTCTTTAGATTTAACTTTACCCTAAGCACAACTTCTTTTGGACTAAATGGCTTTGTTATATAATCATCAGCCCCCAATGCAAGCCCTACTAGCCTATCCATTTCTTCAGTCTTAGCTGATAAAAATAAAACTGGAACTTGAGATATAGCTCTAATTTCTTTAAACACATCATATCCTTCTTTATCCGGCAACATTATATCTAACACTACTATATCTATATTTTTATTTTTAAATATATCTAAAGCTTCATTCCCTGTTTCTGCTGTATAAATATTATTAAATCCTTCCTTTTTAAAAACGGTGCTTAATAACTTTAATATATCTACTTCATCATCTACTAGTAGTATGTTCTTTTCTTTTATTGTACTTTCCATATAAACCTCCTATATCATTTTTACAACTTTTATTTAATTGTATTTTATCCTAAAAACCCCTAATTTACAAATAATGTATGTAAAGCAAAATGACTAATATTTAATCATAATTAAATATTAGTCATTTTTTATAAATCCTATAACTCGTTGCTTTAAGTTTATTTAGTTAAAACTTTTCTAAATACATATATATTTAATCCAATACCTATTAATAAAGTTGCTACTAATACTATATAAGCTAAGCTTATTAACCCTAAACTTTGTCCAAATAAGCTAATATTTCCCATATAGTTTCCTATAATCATATCTGGATGCATTATTATATCTATATAGTTTGAGTAATTGATTACACTTATTAGTTTCGCAGGTAAAAATTTCATTAAAGTTAATATCTTTCCTATAACTAAGAATACAGTAATTCCAACTATAGATTCTACTGAGTTTTTAGTTATAAACGAAAATAAACTTGCAAATATTCCAGTACTTATAAATATAGTCATCATTGTTAATATGCTTTGAACAGTATACTCATTTATTGAAATTGGATTTACCAATGTCACTATATCAACTATTCTATATGCTTGCAATGCTCCATTTACCGGTTGTCCATATTGAACCATAGTTATACAACCTATTATTAATACATATATTAAATAAAAAACTGCAGGTACTATTATAGATAATGAAAGTTTTGAAAATAAAGCTTTAGACTTATTTTTACTTGATAGTATTATAGAATCTACATTTGATAATTTTTCGTCTGTGTATATATTAGAAAATATATATATTACAATACCAATTATAACAATACTTGAAAGCATGCTACTTAATCTATAATTTAAAACTTTATAAAAGTTTACATCTTTATATTCTTTTCCTGAATCATGATTAAGCTTTAAACTTGCCATTTCACTAGCTTTTTTGCTTAATTCATCTTGTTTTTTTAAATTTTTCTGTAATTTAATTTCTTTTGATTCACTAACCTTATAATTTAATTTTTCATTTGTTATAGTATATTCAGATCTAGTATCTGATATATAATTTCCTTTTTCATCTATATATGAATTCTCTGTTTCCAAATCAGGTTTTAAAAGACTCATTATTCCACATAAAAGTATTAAAACAATACTTGATACTATTATGGATTTATTTTTAAATAACTTTTTTATTTCCCATTTAAGCATACGCTACCTCCTAAAGATAATTTTATAGTTTTATGTTTATACTACACGGTGTATAAATTATCTTTCTTGTAAGAAACCTATACTTGTAAGTCTATATAATAAATAACTTCCTAATATACTTATACCTATAAATACTATAAAAGCTATAGGTGATACTCCATATCTTATAAGTTCTGAACTATACATTCCAAATAAAGGTGTAAATCCTAATATTTTTTGACTTACAAAACCACCTGCTATATATGGCACACCCATTACTAATCCACCTATAAAGAATGGTCCAACAGCTTTTTGACTTATAGATGATAACCACAAACCTAATTGTGCAAATAAGAAAGATCCTAAAATTACCGTTAATGTCATTATCATTAACATTTGTAATACAGTTAAATTAGACCCACTATTTCCAAAATACCAAATATTTTTTATACTCATGTGTAATCCACTGAAGTTATTTCCTATTATTATCTTAAAGCTCATAACCACAAGTATCGATAAATTTATTAAACTAGCAGCTAATCCATATGCAATACTCTTAGCTAACACTAATTTATTTTTACCATTTTTAGTAGATTTAACTATAGAGTCCATATTAGAGCTATATTCTAATATGTAACTTCCAGAAAATAAACTAAACATTAAAATCCCCATTAAAGGAGCTAATCCATAAAACTTACTAAATAAATCTCCATAACTATCTGATATTCCAAAGTTTTTAACACTTATATATGCTAAGAATAAAGAAAATACCCAAAATACCATTACGCCTTTTTTCTTCATTAGCTTTTTAAATTCTGCATTTACAATATTAGTCATAATTTATACCTCCCTTGAATCTTCTAAATCAAAATAAAACATATATACATCCTCAAATCTAGGCTCTATACTCTTTGCATCAAAACCTGTTATTGAATTTTCACTGATAACTCTAAGTTCTATATCTTCTACTCCACGTTGTACATTAACTACTTTGTAATTATTTTGTATTGCATAAACTTCACTTTCATCTTTAGCTTTTATACTATAAACTTTTCCTTTCATATCATCTAATATTTCTTTGTGTGTACCTTGTAATAATACTTTTCCATCCTTTATCATTATGGTTTCTTTAGCAACAGATTCTATATCTGATATAATATGTGTTGATAATATTACTATAGTTTCTTTTCCTATTTGAGATAATAAGTTCCTAAATCTTGCTCTTTCTTGAGGGTCAAGTCCTGCTGTTGGCTCATCTAGTATAAGAATTTTAGGATCATTTAAAAGAGCTTGTGCTATCCCAACCCTTCTTTTCATCCCTCCTGAAAATTTTGATATTGCTTTATTTCTTACCTCGTAAAGTCCTACTAACTTTAGCAATTTATCAGTTTTTTCCTTAGCCATGCTTTTATCCATACCTTTTAATGCCCCTATATATAATAAGAAGTCTTTTGCACTAAAGTTTTTGTAAGCATCAAAATCTTGCGGTAAATAACCTACTACAGCTCTATAGTTTTCATCCAAAGTATTTATGTCTTTTCCATTGTAAAGAATTTTTCCACTTGTAGGTAGTTTTAATGTTGCTATTTGTTTCATTAAAGTTGTTTTCCCCGCTCCATTTGGCCCAAGCAATCCATAAACTCCACTTTCTAAAACTAAGTTTATATTTTCATTCGCGTTTTTGTATTTGTATGATTTTGTTAAGTTTACTATTTCTAATTTATTCATAATTACCTCCATATATTTTGTTCATTGTTATGGTTATATTATATTTAGGTAATCTTAATCCATAATAAACTCAATCTTAAATAATCCTTAAATAAGTAAAAAAACAAAAAAATAAACACTATGCTATTTCTTATAGCATAGTGTTTATTTTTACTTAATTCCAGGTAAGTTCTTTCTTATAACATGCTCTATTGATGTTTTTTCTATATTATGACTATCTGCCAAATAACTTGTCTCTATTATAGCATTACTATCTATATCCAAAATATTACGTTTTAAAGTTGGGTAAGTAAACTTATCAGTTATACATAGAATAACTTTTGATTCATTTCCTGAATAACCTCCATATCCTTGTAAATATGTTATTGAAATACCTAAATTGTTTACAATATGATTACCTATATCTTCAATTTTGTTAGACATTACTATAATAGATCTACCTTGATTAAAGCCATCTAGTATTAAATCCACTAACTTAGTCATCATATATATTACAATTAAAGAAAACATTGCACTTTCAATACTAAGCACTATTGCAGTAACTACTAAAACGATAATATTTATACTCATTAAAAATGTAGATACTGGTATTTTAAATTTCTGATTAGCCCATACAGCCAACATTTCACTACCATCTATAGCTCCTCCGAACTTAATTACAGTTCCTGCTCCTAATCCTAATGCTACCCCTCCATAAATTACTATTAGTAACTCTGATGTAGTAACTGGTGGAACTGGTGTTAGAAAATATAAAAATGTAGATGCACAAATGTTAGCCCATAAAGTTTTAAATAAAAATATTCTATCAAATGTTTTTGATGTAAATAGTAAAATTGGTATATTAAATCCAAGTAATAGTATAAACATAGGTATCCCCGTTAATGAATGTATTATTACTGATAATGCTGTTGTTCCACTATCAACCATTCCATTTGGAGATAATATAAGTTCAAGCCCCATGGCTACAATTAATGATCCAATTGTTATCATTATAAATTCATAAACTGTTCTTATTTTTTTCGCTTTAGCTTTATTCATTTTATCACCTCTTCTAATTCCTTATAATTTTATAATCAAATTATTCTGTTTTCATAATTATATTATATAATAATTTTGTCGAGTTTTCAAGAATTTTCTGAAAATTGAATGAAATATTTTTTATTATTTATTAAAAATCAAGATTTACATATTTTTTATTATGTCAAAAGTATTATTATATATACATATCTCTATATAGTGAAGCTACACCTTTTATTAATATATCACTTTTGTTATATTTGTGCATAAGTTCCTTCAAATTTAACAATCTAGTTTAATATAGTAATCATTTGTAAAAATTTTTTAACTTTTCAAACTTAATGTTAAGTCTCTATGCTATATATTTTTTTCATTTTAATTCATTAATATCCAAATAAAATTTGCTTTTATTGCGTTCTTAATATACTTGTTAAGTACATTTAATATTTCCAGTTTCATCCCCATTAACAAATTTTTAATGTTTATATAAAATTGTTAAGCTTAAATTTAACATTTTCTTAACATAACTTGTCGAATTTTTTGGTATTATATTATCGTACATAAAAAGTAAGAAAATTGAAAATAAGAAAATTAACATTTCCGAGGAGGGAACAATCTTGTCTATATTCATAAGTCTTATTGGAGGTCTTGGTTTATTCCTTTATGGTATGAACATAATGGGAGAAGGTCTTCAAAAATCAACAGGTCCTAAACTTGAAAAAGCTATAGAGCTTTTAACTAGCAATGTAGTTATGGGAGTTTTAGTAGGAGCTGTTGTAACTGGTATTATACAAAGTAGTGGAGCTACTACTGTAATGGTAGTTGGATTCGTTAACGCAGGAATAATGACTCTATATCAAGCAATAGGTATTATAATGGGAGCAAATATAGGTACTACTGTAACAGCTCAGTTAGTATCTTTTGACGCGAGCATATTTTCATCTATAGCGTTAGGAATAGGTATTGTTTTATATATGATTGGTTCAAAATCTAAACCACAATTAAAAAACATATCAGAAATCCTTATAGGATTTGCAATACTATTTATAGGTATGGAATTTATGAAGGATGCAGTTGCACCTTTATCTGAATATGCATTCTTTAGAAATATGTTAGCAGGACTTGCAACACATCCAATATTAGCATTACTTGCTGGTTTTGCAATGACTACTTGCTTACAAAGTTCAAGTGCTTCAATGGGTATATTAATTGCTTTATCATCTCAAGGGTTAATGCCATTAGCTGGTGCATTACCAATTTTATATGGAGATAATATAGGTAGTTGTACTACATCACTTATATCAAGTGTTGGAGCAAATAAAAACGCTAAAAGAGCAGCTTTAATGCATTTATGTTTTAACGTAATAGGAACATTATTATTTATGTTAATTTTAAATAAACCTATAACAATGATAGTTACACATTTAGATCCAACTGATACAGCAAGACAAATAGCTAACTCTCATACTTTATTTAATTTAATAAACGTTATACTATTATTACCTTTCTCTAAGTATATAGTTAAATTAGTTATGTTACTTATACCTGATAAGCCAGGTGAGGAAGAAGAATATGATAGTCATGTAACTAAGTATTTAGATGAAAGAATGTTAGAAACTCCATCTATAGCTTTTGGAAATACAGTTAGAGAAGCACTTAGAATGGGTAGTAAAGCTAAAAAAAGTTTTACATGTTCTATGAATGCATTACTTGAACATTCTGAAGAAGATGCAAAAACTACTTTTGAAAAAGAAAAAATACTAGATGAACAACAAAGAAAAGTACTAGATTACCTTATAAAGCTATCTAATAAAACTTTAGATGATAAAATGAGATTTTCTCTAGATTTATTATTCCACACAGTAAATGATATAGAAAGAGTTGGAGACTTATCAGAAAATATAGCTGAATTAGCTCAGTCATCAATGAAACTTAAAGCTGTTATGTCAGATAATGCAAAATCTGAAATAGTGGATATATATGGTAAAGTTTTAGATGCCTACACTTTATCACTTGAGGCAATGAAACAAAATAGTGTAAACCTTGCAAATGATGTTTTAAAAATAGAAGATGAAGTTGATGCTTTAGATAAATTATATAGAGCTAAACATATGAATAGATTAAATACACATTCTTGTAGTATAGACTCTGGAATAATATACTTAGATTTATTAACTAATCTTGAAAGAATTTCAGATCACTCTGCAAGTATAGCTAAAAGAGTTTTAAAAATTAATCAAAATCAATCAGCTTAATTATAAACTAAAAGACTCCAATTGGAGTCTTTTTTATTGTCTTAAACTTGGATGATTTCTAGGTATAGATTCTATTAATTTTTTTGTATATTCATTTCTAGGATTGGAGTATATACTTTTAGCATATCCCATTTCTACTATTTTACCTTCATTCATAACTATTATTTCGTCACAAAAACATCTAACTACATTCAAGTTGTGCGAAATGAACAAATATGTTAAATTAAGTTTTTCTTTTAATTCTAACATCAAATTTAGAATTTGAGATTGAATTGATACATCCAGCGCTGATGTTGGCTCATCACAGATTATAAACTTGGGTCTCAATGCTAATACCCTCGCAATTGCAATTCTTTGTCTTTGACCTCCACTAAATTCATGTGGATATCTATCCATATAACTTTTATCTAATCCGCATAATTCTAATGCTTCTTTAGCAATATCATAGGCATCTTTTTTTTGAATATTTTTGTGCTTCTTAATGCCTTCCATTATTGTTTTTCCAATACTCATTTTAGGATCTAATGATGAGTATGGATCTTGAAAAATTATTTGCATATCTTTTCTAAGTTCAGTCATTTCTTTTTTGCTTATATTATTTTTTTTAGATTTATCATATATAGTTTTATTTTCAAATTCAACTTTCCCATCACTAGCCTCTATAAGGTTTAATATACACTTAGACAATGTTGATTTTCCACATCCACTTTCTCCAACTAAACCTACTATGCTTCCTCTTTTTATATTAAATGATACATCATCTACAGAGTTTTGAAATTCTCTTTTCCCAAATACTGAGGTTCTTTTTAAATTATATGCTTTGCTTAAATTACTAACTTTCAATATATAATCATTTTCCATAAATAAACCTTCCTATCTTAAATCTATATTGAAACAACTTATTTTGTGATTATTTTTTATCTCTTTTAGTTTTGGTCTGTCATTCAAACATTGTTCTATACAATACTCACACCTATTATTGAAGCTACACCCATTAGGAATTTTATCTATTGTCGGTACATTTCCTTTTATTGAGTAAAATCTATTGTTAACTAATTCTTCACCTAACCTAGACATAAGCAATCCCTTTGAATATGGATGCTTTGGATTATCAAAAAATTCATATACATCAGCTTCTTCCACTATTTTACCCAAATACATAACATATACTTTGTCAGCTATCTCTGCCACTACATCAAGGTCGTGAGTTATAAAAATCACCGACATATTGTATTCTTTACTTATATCCTTTATAAGTTTTAATATTTCCTTTTGAACTGTAACATCTAGTGCTGTTGTTGGTTCATCTGCTATTAATAACTTTGGTTTTAAAGCTATCGCCATTGCAATCATTATTCTTTGTCTCATACCTCCTGAAAGTTCATGAGGATACTTTTTTAAAACATCATTAGGATTTTTTATTTTCACCTTTTCTAACAAGTCTATAATAATATGTCTTCTTTCCGTTTTCTTTAAATTAGTGTGTTCTTTTATAACTTCTCCTATTTGATATTCAACATTAAATAATGGGTTTAAAGCTATCATAGGCTCTTGGAATATCATAGATATTTCCTTTCCTCTTATATCACACATATCTTTTTCATTTAAATCCAGTAAATCTCTACCTTCGAATTTAATATTTCCTTCTATATGAGCATTTGCAGAAATTAACTTCATTATAGCTAATGAAGTTAAGCTTTTTCCACTTCCACTTTCTCCTACTAGAGAGATTATTTCTCCATTTTTGACATCCAAATTTATATCATCTATAGTATAATTTTCATTATTATTAAATTTTATTTTTAAATTCTTAACCTCTAATAACATTTTATCCCTCCTTATACTCAGGATCTAATTTTTTCTTAAGACCTTCTCCTAAAAAATTGATCGCTAAAACAGATATTATTATCATGACTCCTGGAGGAATCCACAACCACCATTCACTTCTTAGTGTTCTCATATTTTGAGCTGCTGTAAGCATATTACCCCAACTTGGCATTGGAGGTTTTACTCCCATTCCTAAAAAGCTTAATGCTGCTTCCATTAAAATAGCATTAGCCATAGCTAGTGTCATAGCTACTAAAATACTTGACATCAAGTTTGGAATTATATGTTTTATTATTATTTCTATATTATTGAATCCAATAGCTTTAGATGCCATTATAAAATCTCTTTCCTTTATAGACATAACTTCAGCCCTAACAATTCTTGCTATATCTGTCCATGAAAGTATAGCGATTATTATAATTAAATTCGTTACACTAGGTCCTACTACTGCTGCAAGAGCTATTGCTACAATGAAAAAAGGGAAACACATAATAATATCTACAATCCTCATTATTATAGAGTCTACAACTCCTCCAAAGTACCCAGCTGCTAAACCTAAAATAACGCCTATTGTAACTTGTATTATAGTTGCAAAAATACCTACCATTAGAGAAACTCTTCCCCCATGTAAAAGTCTTATTAAAACATCACGTCCTAGCTCATCTGTTCCTAAAAGATGTTCTGAGTTTGGAGATGCGCTTATATTGAATAAGTCTACAGACGATATATCTTGATTTATAAACAATGGTCCTATAAAAGACACTACTGCTAATATTAATAAAATACTTGCTCCTAGAAAAATCAATTTATTTTTTTTCATACTATTCCTCCTACTTATCATATCTAATTCTTGGATCTATAATCGCATATAATATATCTGCAATTAAGTTAGATATCAAAATTATTATAGAAAGAATCATCAAAATCCCCATTATCAAAGAGTAGTCTCTATTTAAAACAGCCTCATAACTAAGTCTTCCTATACCTGGCCATACAAATACAGTCTCTGTTAAAAGAGCTCCTGAAAATAAAAAAGGTATTTGTAAGCAAATTATAGTAACTATAGGTATGAGTGCATTTTTCAACCCATGTCTAAATATAGCCTTGTTTAGACTCAATCCCTTTGATCTAGCCGTAGTTATATAAGCTTTATCTAGTACATCTATCATAGATGACCTCGTGTACCTCATAAATGCTGTACTTTGTAAAAATGATAAAACTATACCTGGAAGTATAATATGTTTCAATCCATCAAGCATAGCTTTAATTCCAGTGTAATCACTTCCTAGAGTTTTCATTCCCGATACAGGTAATAATTTTAAATCAAATGCAAATATTTTTATTAATATAAGACCAAAGAAAAATGCTGGTATAGAAACCCCTACAAATGATATAGTCGTAAATACTTTATCAAATAAAGTATTTTTCTTTATTGCAGATATAATTCCTATGCCAATTCCTAATACTATACTTAAGCATAGTGAAAATGTAGCTAATATAACTGTATTCGACATCCTTGAAGCTATTATATCTAAAACTGGCTTTCCATAGTAAATTGAATACCCTAAATCTCCTTTAATTGCCCTTGAAATCCACTTAAAATACTTTATATGAATAGGATCATTATAGCCAATTTTATCTAACATCTCTTTTACTACTTCTGGTGGTACAGTTGGATCTATCATTGTTGAATATGGATTACCAGGTTGTAAGTGTATAAGAGCAAATATAATTATTGAAATTCCTAGCAAAACTACTACTGCCGTTAGTAGTCTTTTTATAATATATTTAACCACTTTAACAACTCCCTTCTATTTTTAAATTTTAAAAAAAGTTATCCCTATGAAAGGATAACTTTTTTTAATTTTAATCTATATACCAATCTTTTACATTATCGAAATCATTAAATGTATATGGTTTAAAGTCTTTAAGATGAGGGTTATAAGCTTTTCTTATATTTTGAGAATATAAATATGCCCACGGAACTTCATCATTTAAAAGTTTTCCAAATTGAGAGTATATTTCTTTACGTTGTTTCTGATCAGATACACTTATTCCTTGTTCTATTAATTTATCTGCTTTTTCATTTTTGAAAGATGATATATTCCATGCAGAGTTTCCTTTTTCATCAGATGCAGATGTAGAATGCCAATAAGGTTTAGGGTCTGGATCTAATGATAAATTATTACCCATTAGATATAACTCAAAGTCATGATTTGCTACAACCTTATCCATAAGTGCTGTAAATTCCATGTTTTCAAGTTCCATTTTTACTCCTATATCTTTTAAGTTTGCTTGAATAATTGGAGCTGTCTGCTCTCTTAATTTATTTCCAGTAGGATATGTTAGCTTAACTACTAGTTCTTTTCCATCTTTATCTTCTACTATACCGTTATTATCTCTATCTTCATACCCAGCTTGTTTTAAAAGTTCCTTTGCTTTGTCTTTATTATATTTGTAATTATTTAAAGTTGATTTATCTGGATATGACCATGAACTTGGTAGCATAGGTGTATCTACAACTTGTCCATTTCCTTCTAATAATTTATCTACCATAGCATTTCTATCTAAAGCATACATAAATGCTTGTCTTAAATTTTTATCTTGGAATTTTTTATCTCTAAGATTGAATCCCATGTACTGAACTAGGTTACTATCATATGATGTAACATCCATACCTTCTGACTCTAGCTCTTTTATATCTTTATTTTTTAGATTCGATGCATCAATAACATCTACTGTTCCATTTAATAGTTCTCCAGTAGCCGTATCTTCGTTAGTAACCTTTAATATGAACTTTTCTGTTTTTACATCTCCGTCAAAATAGTTATCATTTCTTTTTAACTGAACATCTTGTCCTTCAGTGAAAGATACTACTTCATATGGACCTGTACCTACTGGTTTTGTAAGTAAATCTTTTTTATCTTTCCATTGAGCTATAGGTACTTCTCCCCATATATGTTTTGGTATTATACCTATGCTTCCTAAGTTTGTAAGCCCCGGAGAATATGGTTCTGCAAATGTAAATTTAATTGTATTCTTATCAATAACCTCAATACCTTCTATTTTATCAACACTGCCTTCGTGGTAATCTTTCGCTCCCTTTAATTTTTCAACATAACCATATTTTGACCCTGTATATCCTTTATCAGCTAAACTTGTGAATGTAAATGCTACGTCATTTGTAGTTAACGTTTTCCCATCACTCCATTTAATATTATCTTTTAACTTAAATGTTATACTTAAGTTATCATCAGATATCTCGTATGATTTAGCTAACTCTGGTTTTGGATTTAAATTTTTATCAAAACTTAAAAGTGAGTTATATGTAAGATCTATTACTGCATCATCGTATGTTGTGTCATTTAACAGTGGATTGAATATTCCTGTAGGTGAACTTGTTAATGCATATACTATACTATCTTTTGATTTTGGTTCTATAGCTTTTCCGGATTCATCCCCTTTACTACACCCCGTTAAAATACTAATACCTAAAGTAGCTGTCATTACTAAAGATATTATTCTTTTTCTTTTTTTCAATGTACATCCCTCCAAAAGTTACTCATATTTATGATTTCAGCTTTAAATATTACATTATGCCTAAAATTACGTCAATCTTTATAGTTTTTTTCTATTTTTCGATCTTGTGCGATAGTGTTTAGCTATAAAAAAGAGCAAATTTTTAAATTTGCTCTTTTTCCTACACTATACTTTTATCTATAACATCTTTTATATTAACAGATTTATTATCTTCTACTTTAACAACTTCACCTTCCCAGGTTCTTATCATTATATAATCCGATCCCTTTGAGATTAAATATTGAGGTAATAAAGGTGTTTTACCTTTTCCTTTAGGAGCATTTATTATATAAGTTGGAATAGCCATCCCAGATGTATATCCTCTTAGATACTCCATTATCTCCATACCCTCATCTACAGATGTATTAAAATGAGTAGTTCCTTTTACATGTTTACTATGGAATATATAGTAAGGTTTTACTCTTATTTTAAGAAGCTCATGATTTAAACATCTCATTAAATATTTATCATTATTAACTCCATTTAATAAAACAGCCTGATTTCCTAATGGAACTCCGTTATTTGCTAATTTTTCGCACGCTTCTTTAGTTTCTTTTGTTATTTCCATTGGGTTGTTAAAATGTGTATTTATATATATAGGATGATACTTCTTTATCATATTGCAAAATTCATCAGTGATTCTTTGTGGCATAGTTACCAAAGTTCTACTTCCTAATCTTATATAATCTACATGATCAATTTTTCTTATTTCACTAATTATCCATTCTAGCATATCATCATTAAGTGTAAGTGGATCTCCACCAGTTATAAGTACATCTCTTATTTCTGTATTCTCTTTAATATAATTTATAGACTCTTTAATTACTTCTTTGCTTTTTTTGCAATCTTCTTGTCCAATATTTCGTCTTCTTTGACAATGTCTACAGTACATAGCACACTCATTTGTAACATTTATAATTAATCTATCTGGATATCTTCTAGTTATACTACCTGCTGGATTGGTGAATTCTTCTCCCATAGGATCCAAATCACTTATTGATTCGTCTAGTTCTACACTAGATGGAATTGACATTAATTTTATTGCATCATATGGATTATTAGGATCTATTAAGCTTAGATAGTATGGAGAAATAGCCCATCTAAATTTACTTTGAACATTTTTAATATTTTCAACTTCTTTTTCAGTTAAGCTTAAAATTTTACTAAGCATATCAACATCAGTTATTCTATTAGATAACTGCCATTTATAATCATCCCAATCTTCTTCTTTTGCATTTAAAACCTCTAAAATTTTTCTTTTTCTATAGTTTATGGATTCTTCATTTTTAATACCAGTTGGAATTGTATCTTTAATTTTTATATAATCTTCTATTCTTGATTTTAACTCTGATGCTCTCTCTAAAGAAATCTTATTTTTCTCATTCATAAGCAACTTACCTAAGCTTTATCACTTAGGTTCCCCCTTCCGCGTCATAGTTGTGTTTTTTTTAACAGAATTAATGACTGATTACTTGCATTTTTTCTTTCTTTGAATTTATTCTATCATATTTTTTCTCTTTTTTCAATAAATTCTGAAATTTAACAAAATTAATAGGTCTTAATAAAATTAAGACCTATTAATTAATTTATTTATATATTATGTTTTTTACGACTTTAATTCCATTTTGAATCATACTATTAAAAAATACTATGTTCATAATTTCAGCATTATGTACTTTCGGTATATCGTAAGTATCTACTAAATCCATTGGTACTATAATTTGTTTATAAATATTATTTTGATTAAAATAAGACTTCAATGTTACTGCAAATTGATAAATACAAATATCAGTACAGTCTCCAACAATTATAACATTTTCAATATTTTTAAAACTTATATTATTCAAGCAGAAAAATCCATTAGTAGAATTTTTAGGTACTATCTTTATGTTTCTAATAGATTTTATTTCGTTAACAACTTCACTTTCTTCATCATCACTTAAACAATGAATTGGATAACTTTGTAGCTCTATAGATTCTTTAGTATGGCTATCTGTAAATGCTACAATTTTACAATTTTTACTTACTACATAATCACCTAATTTTTTAATGGGATTTATTAACTTTTCTACTCTATCTGAATATAGAGAACCTTTTTTAGCAAATCCATTATTCATATCCACAATAAATAATATGGTTTTTTCCATATCTAACTCATCAATATTTATATCTTCTAATTGAATTAAACTCTCTTTCATATATTTTAAATCATTTAATAGCTTTTCCACTTTTCCACCCCTTTTTAAATGTTTATTACAATAATATCAAAGTATTTATCTTCTATCAATTGTAACAAGTTCAAAAAACTAAAAAGTATAATTGTATACATACAATTATACTTTTTACATTTAGTAATAAACTATACTTTCAATTATATCTAATTCTTCTTCTTGACTATTTATTAAAATTAATTTTCCTTTAAATCCTTTTTTAAATTTTACTATAGCTAAATCACCTTGTTCTACTTCAAGTATATTACCATTATCTAATTTAATTTTAAAGCTTCCATTTAAGCTATAAAAGCAATTAAATTCATATCTGTAGAAACTATCATTTAAATTCATTTTAGGTTCTAAAATTATTTCTGATTTTACATTTATGTATCTTAATTCACAACTACAATCTTCACTTGTCATCAAGTTAAAGTCTGTAGCTTTTCCATAACTTATAGTATCCCAATCCCCACTAAAGCTATCTATATCAAACTTTTCAAGCTTTTTGTCATAATGATTTTGATGCCTTAATAGTAAATTACCATCTAAAACCATTATTTTTCTTTGTATATTTGGAAGTTTAGTAAATTCTGACTCTTCTGCTTCAACAGTTGCTGAGCTTATTCTCCATTTAAAATTTTTCTTTTCATACGAAGAATTTTCAGGATATATATACAATTGATTTGTGATTCCTCCAGACCATTTGTTAATTTTCTGACCTTGCTCTTTTATAATTTTAATTTTACAAGTCAAAATATCCCCCTCCTAATTTAAATACGTATTTATATTAATTATATATTAAATTTGACCCGTATATTACAATGTACTAAAATTATATTAAAAATAAAACTGTAGAACATAATGTTCTACAGTTTTATTTTTAATATCTTGCTCTATCTATTCCTCCAAGTACTATATGTGCAACTCCTGCGCCTACTAAAAGAGCACCTGCCATATTTTTATAATCTTTTTTATCAAATTTATCATGCTTATTTTGCTTAACATCTAACACAATTCCTGCTGTCGTAACTGCTGTACCTAGTGCTATTGGAATCATACCTTTTTTCATAAATTCACCCTCCATACAAATTAATAAGTTTTAATAGTTTAAAACTATATAGTTAATATCTCACGAATTTTATCTTTACATTCGAAGTAATATTTTCATAATTTGTATAAAAGTATTTTCATTAATATTTATTTATAAATTTTGGTATACTTTATTTATATAATAAATTAAAATTAGGAGATTATTTTATGAGATATGTTATAGTATCAGTAACCAAAGGAAATGCAGGTGATTTTAATAATAGACTTCGAAAAAACTTATTTGAAAAATTTGGAGCTAAATCTTCAAAACTTCCACCACACTTTACAATAAAATCTCCATTTGAATCAGAAGATTTATCATCACTTGAAAATATGTTACAAAAGTTTTGTAATTCAAATCCTATTTCTAAATATAAAATAGATGGTTATGAACATTTTGATGACCGTGTTGTTTATATGAAAGTTTTAATGAGCCCTCAGGGAAAAATAATCCATGATAAATTAATATCAGAGTTAGAAAAGTTTAAATATATTAAATTCAATAATCACGATGGAAAAGATAAAATTTTTCATGTAACTTTAGCATCTAAAAAGATCAAGAAAAGTTATAAGGACATTTTCAATTATGTAACTCCAATACCGTGTAGCTTTGATTGTACTTTTGATAATATATCAATATTTAAATGGCAAGATGATACATGGGTTTTACATAAAGAATATTTATTTAAATAGATAAAAAATTCACCTAGTTCCATAGATTATGCATATTTTTTAGTAAATATGATTTCATTAAGCGTAGTAAAAAAGGAAAGATAATTATATAATTATCTTTCCTTTTTTACTACTTCTCATCTTCTTCATATTCCATATAATCTTCAACTTCATGTCCACATGCTGGACATTTATATTTATCTACACAGAACTCGAATTCTTCTTTTGTTTCATTATCAGTTCCTTCGTTTATTACTTCAAAGTCAGTTCCTTCTTCATGACTTATTAAATCCATAACCTCAATTATACACTTAGGACAATACATTGTACTCATATGTCAACCTCCATATTTTTGCATATATATTCCCTACTATATTAACATTTAAATTATATTTTTACTATACAATACAAATAAAATTAATTTATTTCATAAAAAATGAGCTATATAAATATATAGCTCATTTTTTATCTTCTATTTAGATATTTCTTTTAAAAACAGTTCTTCACTTTCTTTTATAACTAATTCTCCATCTATAAATCCTACCGCTTCTTTCTTAAATGAACGACATTGACCTATACAACCTGTTTTTACATTTTCGTCCCCAACAATTTCTTTTATTTTATTAACATCAACATTTGAACAAAATGGACATACTCTTATCATTTTTAAAATCCTCCTAAAGCCTCTTTAATTTAATGTATTTAAAATATACCCGTTGCAAATTAATCCAAACATATTTATTGAAAATTTTCAAAATTCCATATATAACTAATTTAAATTTCTGATTTATAAAAATTACTTAATAATTATTAACTATAGTTATATATACTTAGAAAACTTAATTTAAATAAATAAAATCGAGTAATTTTAAGGTTATTTGTAAAAAAATATAATTTTTTCGAAATTTTTATATACTTATCTAAAAAAAAATGATAATATATATAAGTATTTTTATTATATGTATACAAAATACAGCATTGAAATTATAAAATGATATTTATAAAATAGGAGGATTCTTAAATGACAAACGAAACAAAAGTAAAAGTTGTAACAGCTGATCCTTCAGCATTAGGACTTTTCGGACTAGCAATGATAACATTAGTTGCATCATCTTCTAAGTTAGGCTTAACTTCTGGAATATCTTTAGTTTTACCATGGGCTATATTCTTAGGAGCTACTGCTCAATTATTTGCATGTATAAACGACTTTAAACACAATAATACATTTGGAGCTACTGCTTTTGGTGGATATGCATTCTTCTGGTATGCAGTTGGTTTTACTTGGTTAATACAAAACGGAGTTTTTGGACCTGAATTACAAGCTTCTGCTGATCCTAAACAATTAGGTTTTGCTTACTTAGGATATTTAATATTCACATTATTTATGACTGTTGGAGCTATGGAAACTCATAAAGTATTATTTATAATATTTGTTCTTATAGACTGCTTATTCATAGGGTTAACTTTAAGTTCATTTGGTATAATGGAACACGCTGCTCATCAATTTGCAGCATATTCTGAGTTAGGAATAGCAATATTCTCATTCTACGGTTCTGCTGCAGCTGTTTTAAACACTCACTTTGGTAGAGTATTTTTACCTGTAGGAAAGCCATTTGGAATATTTAAGAAGTAATTATTTTTAGGGGGATCTAGATATAATCAATATTATATCTAATCCTATTATATTGATATAGATAAATAGGGTATGTTCTAAACTTTAATGTAGAACATACCCTATTTTTATTTGTATAAATGCCAAATAATAAATTTTAATATTTTGTACATACTATTATAGATTAGTTATTAAATTAGAAAGGGTGTTTTAATGATTCTAACTAAAAGTATTAAACGAAATGTAGAACTTATGAAAGAACACCTCCCTTTAGATAAAAGTTTTGATGTTATCCAAAGAGAGGTTATTATCGGCGGAAAAAGCTGTTATTTGTTCTTTATTGATGGGTTTATAAAAGATGAAGTCATGGAAAGGATACTTTCTGGTTTCTTTAAAATATCAGAAAAAGATTTCGAATCAGTTCATGAGTTAAAAGACTTTATACATAAATATATTCCATATATAGAGGTAGCAAAAGAAAATAAATTAAAAAATATAGCTAAGGAAGTTCTTTCAGGCCCTATGGCTATATTAATTGATGGTTTTGATGAGTCTATTATCCTAGATGTTAGGACATATCCTGTACGTGGTATAGGAGAACCCGAAAAAGAAAAATCACTTAAGGGCGCAAAAGATGGTTTTGTTGAAACTATAGTTTTTAATACTGCTCTTGTCAGACGAAGAGTAAAAGATCCTGATCTTATCTTTGAGATGTTTAGCGTTGGTCAGAGATCCAAGACAGATGTAGTTATTGGGTATATAGATGGATTGGTAGATGATAAAACATTAAAACATTTAAAAAAACAAATAGACGAAATAAATGTAAAATCATTAGTAATGAGTGAACAAAGTATAGTTGAGGCCCTTGTCCAAAGTAGATGGTATAACCCATTTCCAAAAGCTAGGTACACAGAACGTCCTGATGTTGCAGCTGCTCATGTTTTAGAGGGTAAGATATTGTTAATCATAGATAACTCCCCTAATGCAATAATATTACCAACTACAATATTTGATTTTTTGCAGGATGTTGATGATTTTTACCAACCTGTAATCATAGGAAATTATTTAAGGCTAATTAGAAATTTTACATTATTGGCTACTTTTATGATAACTCCTTTATATACTCTGGCTATAAGGTATGCATCTGAACTTCCAGTATGGTTGCAATTTATAGTGCCAAAAGACCCCTACGATGTTCCTATTTTTCTACAGTTTTTAATTTTGGAGTTTTCTGTAGATGCACTCCAACTTGCCTCACTTAATACTCCTGGGTCACTAGGTATGTCCTTATCTGTTATTGGTGCCCTTATTTTAGGTGATTTTGCAGTACAAACTGGCTGGTTTATACCTCACACCATACTATATATGGCTATTGTTGCACTAGGAAGCTACTCTCAACCAAGCGTTGATTTAGGATATTCTATAAAAATAGTTAGGATACTGCTCTTAATTTTAACAGCTGCATTTAATATCTGGGGATTTGTCGCTGGATTAATAATTGCACTTGTACTTCTAATGACAAATAAAACAATAACTGGAAAAAGCTACTTATATCCACTTATTCCATTTGAATATAGTGCTTTAAAAAGATTAATTTTTAGAGTTAAACTAGATGCTAAAAATGAAGGTAAATAGTCTTTAAAAAATGATGCCACTAAACGGCATCATTTTTTTATTAAACAAATTCAATGAAATGTGCTAACTTTACACATTTAATCGAATTTGTTTATTTATAACCTCCGGAAATTTAATTACTCTTACTTATAAGGAAATTTAATAAATTATGGGGGTGTAATATAATGGGTAACTTTCAAAATATTAAAACTTTAAAACCAAGTTTTATTGAAAACAAACATGCATACTTAATAGGAGGTGGTATAGCCTCTTTAGCTGCAGCTGTATTTTTAATTAGAGATGGTCACATGGATGGCAATCACATTACGATTTTAGAGGAAACAGATATTCTTGGTGGTGCTATGGATGGATATGGTAATTTTGAAAATGGTTATTTAATTCGTGGCGGACGCGAAATGGAAGAACACTATGAATGTACTTGGGACTTATTTTCTAGTATTCCATCTTTAGATGATCCAACTATAAGTATTTTAGAAGAATTTAGAGAGTTAAATATTAAAGATCCTAATGAATCTACTTGTAGAATTTTAGAAAACTGTGGAAAAAAGGGCGACTTTTCATCTCTTGGTCTAAATGATTTGCATATAAAACAACTAGCCAAACTTTTTCTTAAAACAGAAGATGAACTAGGTCCAACTACAGTTAATCAATTTTTCGATAAATCTTTCTTTGATACTAATATGTGGTGTTTTTGGCGTTCTATGTTTGCATTTGAGACTTGGCATAGTGTTGTAGAAATGAAAAGATATATGGAACGTTTCATTCATCTGCTTCCAGGTATGAATTCAATGAAAAATATTATGTTTAGCAAATATAATCAATACGATTCTTTTATACTACCTTTAAAAAATTGGTTAAAGTCTAAAGGTGTTATATTTAATTTAAATTCTCAAGTCACAAATTTAAGTATGGAAATTAATGAAGATATAAAAAAAGTTACAGCTATACATTTATTAAGAGGTAAAAACAAAGATGTAATCAATGTAACAGAAAATGATTTAGTTTTTGTTACTACAGGGTCTATGACAGAAAATTCAACTATTGGAAATATGGATACTGCACCTGTTTTAAACTCAGATGAAGGGGCTTGTTGGACTTTATGGAAAAATATATCTAAAAACCATCCATCATTCGGAAATCCAGAAGTATTTTGTAGTGATATAGACAAAAGTAAGTGGGAATCATTTACTATCACATGCAAAGATTCTAAACTAATAAAGAAACTTCAAGATTTAACTGGAAGGGATCCGTATTCAGGAAAAGTTGTTACAGGTGGAATTATAACTATAAAGGATTCTAATTGGCTATTGAGTATAACTTGCAATAGACAACCTCATTTTATAAATCAACCTAAAGATGTTATTGTATTATGGGCGTATGGCCTTTTCCCTGATAATATTGGTAACTTTGTTAAAAAGAAAATGTGCGATTGTACAGGCTCTGAGTTAGCAATGGAACTTTTATATCATATGGGCTTAGAAAATGACATCCCAGAAATTTTAGACACAGTTAATGTCATACCATGTATGATGCCGTATGTTACTAGCCAGTTTATGCCTCGTACAAAAGGAGATCGCCCAGATGTTGTTCCTAAAGGAAGTGTAAATTTTGCATTTTTAGGTCAATTTGTTGAAATACCTGGTGATTGTGTATTTACTGTTGAGTACTCTGTTCGTTCAGCAATGATGGGAGTATACAGTTTACTTAATATAGATAGAAATATCCCTGAAGTATATCCTTCAAAATATGATATACGTTCCATATCTGCAGCAACAAAAACATTATATGGTAAAAGACCTTTACCTGGCGAATTCTTAATAAAAAAATTATTACAAAACACAAGTTTAGATGGTTTGATCTAAAGTAAAAAACAATGTAGTCAGTTGACTACATTGTTTTTTTGCTATATAGATTCACTCCTAAGCAATAGTTTATGAACATCTCCATTAACTATTTTATTGAGATTTTCAATTATTTGCTCGGGATTTTCTTCCATTTTATTTTTTATCCACTCTAATAGTAAACCAGTTAGAGAAATTTTGTAGTAATTTAAAACAAACTCTTTTTCTATTTGTGAAATGTCAATTTCTTCAGAAAGATCATTTACTACTTTAAAAACTAGCTTATATACAGCTTTATGTACATGCATCTCTAATTGCTTTAAATCTATAGAATTATAAATATTAAAAATCATTTTTTTATTTTTAGATAAATAATTTAAGATTTTTAAAAAACTTTGTTGCCATTCTTCAAATGTAATATTTTCTTTTATCTCTTTATCAATCTCTGTCTTTAAAATCCACTCTAAAAGATCGTAAATATCTTTAAAATGATAATAAAATGTGCGTCTATTTACACCACAATCTTGTACAATATCATTAATTGTAATTTTATTTAACGATGTTGTGTTCATTAAACTTTTTAATGATGAAGCCAAAGCTTTTTTTGTTATTTGCGACATAAATAAAATTTCCTTTCATCAATATAAATATATTATATTTTACCTAAAATATATAGTCAACGATTACAAAACTCTAAAATTAGACAAAACAATTTTCAATTTAACAATTCCAATTTTTTTAAATTACATATATAGTAATATTATTTTGCAATTTAGGATAACCTTATCATTGTAAATACTCATTTTTTTAGTTTTACAATTTCTTTTGTATATGGTATACTTAATCAGTTATTTAATATCGGAAGGAGAGTTTTTGACAATGACAAACAAAAACAAAATAATAAACATAGCAGTTATCGCCCATGTCGATGCTGGTAAATCAACATTAGTTGATGCCTTCTTATCTCAATCAGGAGTTTTCAGAGATAACGAAGTTGTAAAAGATTGCGTAATGGACAGTAACGATCTAGAAAAAGAAAGAGGTATAACAATATACTCTAAAAACTGTGCTATAAACTATAACGGTTACAAAATAAATATAGTAGATACTCCAGGACATAGTGACTTCTCTTCTGAAGTTGAGCGTGTTATAAAAACTGTTGATACAGTTGTATTACTAGTAGATGCTAGTGAGGGGCCAATGCCTCAAACTAGATTCGTTTTACAAAAATCATTAGAGTTAGGTTTAAGACCTATATTATTCATAAATAAAATAGACAAAAGTGATCAAAGAGCAGAAGAAGTAGTAGACGAAGTATTTGACTTATTCGTGGACTTAAATGCAAATGATGAGCAATGTGAATTCCCTATAATATACGGAGTAGCTAAGCAAGGTATAGCTAAATTAGAAATGGATGATGATAGTACTGATCTTTCTCCATTATTTGAAACAGTAATAAACCATGTTTCTGCTTACCCTGATTATGACGCTGAAGATTTACAACTTCAAGTATCAGCTCTTGCATATGATGATTATGTAGGTAGACTTGGTATAGGTAGAGTCTACAAAGGAACTGTTAAAAACGGTTCTCAAGTTTCTATCTGTAAAGCTGATGGAACTGTTGCTAGAGGAAAAATATCTAAACTTACAGTTTACGAAGGCTTAGTTCAAGTTGAAAAAGACGAAGTAGGTTCAGGTGAAATAGTTGTTGTAGCTGGTATGCCAGATATATCTATAGGTGAAACTATATGTAATCCGGATGCTCCAAAACCTATGGAAATGATACACATAGAAGAGCCAACATTATCTATGAACTTCTTAGTTAATGATTCTCCATTCTGTGGTAAGAGTGGTAAGTTCGTTACAACTAGACATATAAAGGATAGATTAGATAAAGAATTAGAAGTTAACGTTGGGCTTAAAGTTGAGCCAATGGATACTAGTGACGGATATAGAGTATCTGGACGTGGAGAGCTTCATTTATCTATATTACTTGAAAATATGAGACGTGAAGGATATGAAATAGGTGTATCTAAGCCAGAAGTTTTACTTCATAAAGAAGATGGTAAGCTAATGGAACCAATGGAAAAAGTTATAGTTAACTGTCCAGAAACTTACTCAGGAACTGTTATAAATAAATTAAACTTAAGAAAAGCTATGATGGAAGCTATGGAAATAGAAGGGGATTATGTTAAAATAACATTTATAGCTCCTACTAGAGGTCTTCTAGGTTATAGAAGTGAGTTTATAAATGATACTCGTGGAGAAGGAACTATAGTTAGATCATTTGAAAGATACGAAGAACATAAAGGTGCTATACCAGGAAGAACTAATGGAGTTTTAGTTGCTCACGGACCTGGAACTACTATGGCTTATTCTTTAGCTGCTTTAAGTGAAAGAGCTCAAATGTTCGTTGATCCAGGTGTTGATGTTTACGAAGGTATGATAATAGGTATGAACTCAAGAAAAGACGATATGGTTGTTAATGCATGTAAAAACAAAAAGTTAACTAACGTTCGTTCTTCTGGTACTGACGATGCTGTTAAGTTAAACCCTGCTAAACATTTCACTTTAGAAGAAGCTTTAGAATTTATAGGTGATGATGAGTTAGTTGAAATAACTCCAGATGCTATAAGATTAAGAAAAAGATTCTTAAATGAAAATGAAAGATTAAGATATAATAAATCTAGACAAGCTAGTAAATAATTAATAAAAAAGGAGCTGTATCTTAACAGCTCCTTTTATTTTATACTTCTACAATTATCGGGAATATACTAGTTCCTCTCTTTAATTTGATATACAGATGTCTATCAACAGCTTTTTTCACTCGAGATTTCATTACACTCCACTCTAATACATCATTTTCTAAGCATTTTTCAACTTCATTTAATACAATAGCTTTTACATCATCTATTAAATCTGTAGCTTCTCTTGCATATATAAATCCTCTAGTTATTATATCTGGACCTGCTACTATAGACTTACTTTCTTTATCTATACCTATAACAATTGTCATCATCCCATTTTCTGCTAAATATTTTCTATCCCTTAAAACGATATTCCCTACATCTCCAACTCCTATACCATCTACATATACAGTCCCTACTCTTACCTTTCCATTTTTTTTAGCAACTTTCTTATTTAGTTCAAGAACTTCTCCGTTATCTAAAATAAATATGTTTTCTTTTTTCATACCTAATTTAGCTGCTAAATTTTTATGATGTACTAAATGTCTATACTCTCCATGCACCGGCATAAAAAACTTTGGATGAACTAATGTATGTATAAGTTTCAATTCTTCTTGATATGCATGCCCTGAAACATGTACAGCCTCTAAATCTTTGTATATTACCTCCGCTCCTTTTCTATATAACTGGTTTATAACTTTTGAAATAAGTTTATCATTCCCAGGTATAGGTGAAGCTGATATTATAAATAAGTCATTATTTTTTATTTTTATTTTTTTATGTGTATCAAAAGCTATTCTAGCAAGTCCTGCCATAGCTTCTCCTTGACTTCCTGTAGTTATTATAGTTATTTCATCATTATTATAATTTTCCATTTCATCAATACTTATCTTATAACCATCAGGTATATTTAAATATCCAAGCTCTATAGCAACAGCTGATACATTCTCCATACTACGCCCACTAAATACAACCTTTCTATTATTAGATACAGATGCATTAACAATCTGCTGCATTCTATGTATATTAGATGCAAATGTCGCAACTATTATCCTTCCTATTCTACTATTAAAGATTCTATCTAATGTTTCTCCTATAGTTTTTTCAGATAACGAATGTCCTTTTCTTTCTACATTTGTGCTATCGGCTAGTAACAATAATACTCCTTTTTTACCTATCTTAGATATACTCTCTAAATCCATTCTTCTACCATCTATAGGAGTGTAATCAACTTTAAAATCTCCCGTGTGAAGTATTACTCCTATTGGTGAATTTATACAAATAGCACATGCATCTGCAATACTATGTGTTACACTTATAAATTCAATTTTAAAATATTCCAACTGAACTAACTGTTTATCTTCTACTGAATTTAAATCACATATATCTAATATATTATGTTCTCTTAACTTATTTTCAATTAGGCCTATAGTTAATTTAGTTCCGTATACAGGCATATTTATTTGCTTTAATATGTATGGAATAGCCCCAATATGATCTTCATGCCCATGGGTAACAAACATACCTTTAACCTTATCTTTATTTTCTATTAAATAAGATATATCAGGAATTAATAAATCTACACCATACATATCTTCATCTGGAAATGATAAACCTCCATCTATAATAATTATTTCATTTTTATACTCTATCGCTGTTATATTTTTCCCTATTTCTCCGAGTCCACCTAATGGAATAACTTTTAGTTTGTCTATATTTGATTTGATTGAACCTTCCATATTTAAAACACCTCTCTAACTATTTCTTCTATTTACATTTATTATGCATATTTTTCACATCTATTAGTCTCTTCTTTTATAAATATTGTGATACTATTTATAATTTATTTAATTTAAAACTGTTGACAGAGTTATAACTTTATTGTATCATTGATTTATAGATAATAATAGTAATGATTACTATTTTTAATTTTAAGGAGGAATATATAATGAAAAAATTTGTTTGTACAGTATGTGGATATATACATGAGGGAGAAACTGCTCCAGAAATCTGTCCAGTTTGTAAAGTTGGATCTGATAAGTTTAATGAAATGTCAGGAGAAATGGTTTGGGCTGACGAACATAGAATAGGTGTTGCTCAAGGCATAGATGCTGAAATAGTTGAAGGTTTAAGAGCTAACTTCGTTGGAGAATGTACAGAAGTTGGTATGTATTTAGCTATGAGCCGTCAAGCTGATAGAGAAGGTTTCCCAGAGGTTGCTGAAGCTTATAAAAGAATAGCATTTGAAGAAGCTGAGCATGCAGCTAAATTCGCTGAATTATTAGGAGAAGTTGTTGTTGCTGATACTCAAGCCAACTTAAAAGCTAGAGTTGAAGCTGAATACGGTGCAACTGAAGGAAAATTAAAAATAGCTAAAAGAGCTAAAGAGTTAGGACTTGATGCTATACATGATACAGTTCATGAAATGTGTAAAGATGAAGCTAGACATGGTAAAGCATTCTTAGGCCTACTAGAAAGACACTTTACTAAATAATATTTTATTGCCATTTCTCAATTCACATAATCCTAGAGTAGCTTATTTATTAGGCTACTCTATTTTATTATTTTTAATTTTAGTTTATAATATAATTTGATTATAAATTAACTCTTTAGGGTATATTTATGATAAAAACAATGATAAGCAGGTGGTATTTTGAAATTTTCAAAACAAAGAGAACTTATACTAAACGCCGTTAAGGACAACACGGTTCACCCTACTGCAGATTTTATATATGATTATCTAAAAAAGGATAATCCAAACTTAAGTTTAGGTACCGTTTATAGAAACTTATCTCAACTTGTAAATCACGGTTATATTCAAAAAGTTAGTATGCCTGGTCTTCCAGATCGATTTGATGCTAACGTAATAGAACACAATCATATGATTTGCGACGTTTGTGGAAACATACAAGACATTCATTCAGATATATTAAAGAATATTCCTTCAGCTATTTCTAACGAACTCGATATAGAAATTACATCTTGTACTGTTATACTTCATGGTATTTGTAAAAATTGTAAATAAGATTTTATAATAATAGGCACTGTATAGTGCCTTATTATATTTTACAATCCAATCATTTTATTATATAATGAATTATCGTAGTTTTTATAAATATATTTATATATATATAAGGAGGTTTTTATGGGTATTAAAATAATTACAGATAGTACATCTTACATACCTGCTGAATACATAGAAAAATTTGATATAAAGGTAGTCTCTCTTAATGTTTTTATGGATAATGAAAGTTTCCGTGAGTTGGACTTAGATAATAAAACTTTCTATACTAAAATGGATGCTTTATCTGAGATACCTAAATCATCTCAACCCGTTCCAGATGAAATGTTAAATGTATTTAAAAGTATAGTGGAAAATGGTGATTCTATTTTAGGAATTTTTCTATCTTCAAATATGAGTGGTACATATTCTAGTGCTAACCTAATAAAAAATATGATTTTAGAAGACTACCCTAATGCAGATATTAATATAATAGATTCAAAGACAAACTGTATGCAAATGGGATTTGCAGCTATCGAAGCTGCGCGTTTAGCAATTGATGGTAAATCTATGGATGAAGTTATAGATAGAACAAATAAAGTTTTATCTAATAGTAAATTTATATTCTCTCCTGATACTCTAGATTATTTAAAAAAAGGAGGCAGAATAGGAAGTGCTTCTGCTCTTTTAGGTTCTATATTGCAAATAAAGCCTATTTTAACAGTTACAGATGGTACCACTTCTGTATTTACAAAAGTGAGAACCAGAAAAAAAGCTATAGATAAGTTAGTATCTACATTTTTTGAAGAAATTGATAATAAAGGTCTTGGAGATGTGATAGTCCACCATATAAATTGTGAAGAAGAAGGTCTTCAACTTGCTAGTTATTTAGAAAAAAAATTAAATACTACAGTTAAAATACAATCAATAGGTCCTGTAATAGGTCTTCATGTTGGTCCTGGAAGTATTGGTATAGCTTTTTATACAAATATAGACTAAAAAATAAAAGCCCTAGGAAAATTTCTAAGGCTTTTTATATATTATCTTTCTATTATATACTGTCATCAACTACATTTTCAGATATATATGCAGCAACATATAATCCGTACATTAATACTAATAAAACTGCAGTTATTAAAACTATAGTCATATCCTCTCACTTCCTTCTTAACTCTAATTGTAGTTTTTCAATGTGAAATCTATATGATTTTGATATGTTTTTTGAATTAATTATTTTTCCTAAATTAAAACTACATATTATTCATTTGAATTTTATACATATAATTATTATTTACCTTATATATGTTATATCATTAATTAAGATTTTCACAGTTACATTATTGTAATATTTTTCTATTTTACAAATTTAAGCTAATATATGTAATGTTTTTTATAAGTCTTGATATGCTTTTAACATTTCTAAAACCTCTTTATTTTCTTGAAAAAAATCAATTAAATTATTTATTTTTACTAAAGTTTCTAAACTTATCGTATGTTCTATTTTTTCCGTTTCTTCATGCAAATATTCATCCAATCCAATTAATTTTAAAAATTTGTATATAGTATTATGTCTTTCTAAAAATTTTTTTCCCATGTCTTCCCCTAAATCACTCAAATTTATTGCTCCATAAAGTTCATGTGTTAATAAATTTTTTTCCTGTAATTTTCTTACCATATTGCTTACAGACGATGGTTTTATATTTAAAGCTTTTGATAAATCTTTTATTTTTACGTTTTCATTTTCACTTTTCAATCTATAAATCATTTCAATATAATCTTCTTCATTAGGACTTAAACTATTATCTTTCATATATTCTTTAAATGTATAAAACTCATTAAGATCCTTCAAACTTTCTCCTCCTAAATCTAATCTCATATCTACTATATTAGATTTTCATGTAATATATTCTAAATTAATGTAACATCCTCATAAAATTTTTCATAATATTTATTGTAAGAAATTTAGCTTAAGCTAAAATTTTTTCTTACTTTATTTAAATGGAGGTATTTTTATGGTAAAGCTTACTGATGTAGATATTTGTAGCACCGTTAAGGTAGAAGGACTTTTATCAGAAGGTTACCTAAGAGAGCGAATGTTAGCGCTTGGTTTAACTAATGGTGCTTTAATAGATGTCGTTAGACGTGGTCCTAAAGATAATTTAACTGTATATAATATACGAGGTGCTATGATTGCACTTAGGAAAGAAGAAGGTCAAAAAATTTTAGTTTCATATATATAACCTTAAATTAAAAGAAGGGGGGATAAAATTATGGGGTTAACTTATAATTCAACTAAGATAAAATCATTAAAAGATATGTTTAATATAGATAAAAAAGATAATCAATATATAATAGCACTTGCTGGAAATCCTAATACAGGAAAAAGCACTGTATTTAATTATTTAACTGGGCTTAAGCAACATACAGGAAATTGGCCGGGTAAAACAGTATGTACAGCTCGAGGAGACTTTAAATATAATTCAAAAGATTTTGCTTTAATTGATTTACCAGGTACTTATTCATTATTTGCTGCATCCCAAGAAGAAATAGTAGCTCGCGATTTCACTTGTTTTGGAAATCCAGATGCAGTTATTGTAGTAGCTGATGCTACTTCCTTAGAGCGTAATTTAAACTTAGCTTTTCAAATAATGGAACTTACAAATAATGTTATACTTTGTATAAATCTAGTTGATGAAGCAAGAAAAAAAGGTATTTTTATAAATAAAGAAATTATAGAAAATAAACTTGGAATTCCGGTTGTTTTAACATCAGCTAGAAACGGTGAAGGTATGGATAATTTACTTGAAACTTTAGATTTAGTCGTAACCAACTCTTATCATTATAATAATAAAGTAATAAAATATGATGAAAACATAGAAAATCTATTAAAAATTATAGAAGACGATTTATCCTCAAGTATACCTTATATAAACTCTAGATGGCTAGGTCTTAGGTTAATCGATGGAGATACTAGTATATATGAATCTATGAGTAATTATATAAGCGGAGATTACAAAACTGAAATAGATAAAATCAAGGCAAAGCTACCAGATAATATTAACAAAATTTCAATAAGAGATTCTATGAGTATGAATATGTATGAATATGCAAAAGAACTTTATGATAAAAGTGTTATCATACAAAATAAAAGCAAATTCCATAGGGATGAAAAAATAGATAAAATAATTACATCTAAAATACTCGGACTACCGTTAATGCTTTTAATGCTTTGTATAATTCTTTGGATTACTATTGAAGGTGCCAATGTACCATCAAATCTTCTATCTAATTTACTATTCAAATTTGAACCTATTTTGTATAGTCTTTTATCATCTATTCATTGTCCTTTGTGGTTAAACGAAATGATTAGTTTTGGAATGTATAGAACTCTTGCATGGGTTATTTCAGTTATGCTTCCTCCTATGGCAATATTTTTTCCACTTTTCACTCTTCTTGAAGACTTTGGATACTTACCTAGAGTGGCCTTCAACCTAGATCATATGTTTAAAAAAGCTTGTTGCCACGGTAAACAATGTTTAACTATGTGCATGGGATTTGGATGTAATGCAGCAGGTGTTATAGGATGTAGAATCATAGATTCTCCTCGAGAAAGGTTAATTGCTATACTTACAAATAACTTTGTACCTTGTAATGGGCGTTTCCCTACATTAATAGCTATAGCTACAATTTTTTTCACATATTTTATCAAAAACTCTTTTGTGAGTAGTACTATTGTTGCCCTTTGTATAGCACTTTGTATAATATTTGGAATTGTAACCACTCTATTAGTTTCTTATATTTTATCTAAAACACTATTGAAAGGAGTTCCTTCAACTTTTACATTAGAACTTCCACCTTATAGAACACCAAAAATTGGTAGAGTTATATATACATCTATAATAGATAGAACTATTTTCGTATTAGGTAGAGCTGTAGTAGTTGCAATACCTGCAGGTCTTATTACATGGGTATTTGCAAATATTTATATAGGTGATATGAGTGTATTATCACACGTAGCAAGCTTTTTAGATCCAATCGCAAGCTTCATTGGACTTGATGGGTTTATATTACTTGCATTCATTTTAGGATTCCCTGCAAACGAGATTGTAATCCCAATACTATTAATGTCTTATTTGGCAACAGGTTCCATGATTGAATTTGATAGTTTAAATGCGCTTGGAGAGGTTTTGAAGGATAATGGATGGACTTATTTAACTGCCATAAATACAATGCTATTTAGCCTTTTACATTGGCCTTGTGCAACAACACTATGGACAATAAAAAAGGAAACACAAAGTCTTAAATGGACTGCAGTTGGATTTTTAATGCCTACTCTAGTTGCGTTTATAGTATGTTTTTCAACAACTTGTATATTTAATTTATTTGGCTTAGCTTAATTTATTAAAAAGACTGTTTCAAATTAATTTGAAACAGTCTTTTTATATATCACAACAAACTATACCTATTATGCCAGGTCCTGTATGTGAGCATATACTTGAACTAACATTTTCAACTATTATTTTGCTCACCTCGAATTCTTCTTCTATTTTTTCTTTAAATGAAATAAGCTCAAGTTCATTATCTCCATAAGTAAGCATTACTCTTTTTTTGCTTAAATCATTTCCTATATTTTCTTTTATTGTATTTATTATTTTATTTAAAACTTGTTTTTTACCTCTTACTTGTCCTACAGACTTTACAATACCTTCTTCTACAGAAAGGATAGGCTTTATATTTAACATATTTCCTATAGTTGCCTTTGCTAAAGACAGCCTTCCACCCTTTTGCAAATAATCTAATGTATCTACAGTAAAAAATATTTTTATACTTTTCTTAACTTCTTCTAGATGATTGATTATATTAGATACAGTTTCTCCATTTTCAATCATTTCTGCTGCTGATAAAACAAAGCAAGAGCTACCTATAGATAAATTTTTTGTATCAAATATATATATATCTCCATCTAAGTCGTTTTTTGCCATAGTTGCACTTTGCAGTGTCCCTGATGCAGCTGATGACCCTCCTATATAAAGTATCTCTTTACCTTGACTTATATATTTTTTAAAAGTATCTAAAAATTGTATATATGTACATTGAGATGT
This sequence comes from Paraclostridium bifermentans, assembly GCF_019916025.1. Lineage (NCBI taxonomy): Bacteria > Bacillati > Bacillota > Clostridia > Peptostreptococcales > Peptostreptococcaceae > Paraclostridium > Paraclostridium bifermentans. The sequence goes on from NZ_CP079737.1 coordinate 2,304,171, forward strand.
TTTAGGCATATTTTCACTATTTCTTAACATTTTGTAAAACTCTTCTTTACTTAAATCAACTCCATCAATGTACTCTTTATTGTCAAATATAACAGTTAATGGAACTACATGTATATCATATTTATTTATCAATTCTTTGGGTATATCCGACAAACTGTCACATACCAATTTTATATTACTCATTTAAATTCCTCCAAAACTAGAACTTTACAAGTACAATACTTTCTTGTGTTATGTTTTAATATAATAACAAAGTATTATCACCTGGTATTAATTATAATATCACATATGTTTTTTTATTTCTACTATAAATATTACTATTAATTCCAAACTTTTAAAATCTATCATTCTTCACACATATTATGAATTTATATGAAAATACTAATAATAGGAGGTGGTAATTATGTTTTTATCTAAAGAAAATTTATTTGATAAGGCAAAAGAGAGCAAATATTTACCAAATTTTATTTTAGCACTGTTATTAGCTTGGTTATTTATGTCTATCGGTATGAGATTAGGAGTTTTTGTAGGTCCAATAATATATAAACCTATTTCTTCACTAATTTCAAACTTAAGCTTAAATTTTAATCTCATACAATCAATTGTTCTAAACATATCACTAACGTTAAGTGTGATATTACTTATTTTTTTATGGGTAAGATTTGTAGAAAAACGAAAATTTTCTTCTATAGGTTTTGATAGTAACAATTTCATTTTGAAGTATATATTAGGATTTATAATAGGAATTTTAATGATGTCTGCAACTGTAGCTTTATTGTATTTTTTCGGTTTAATCACTATTGAAAATAATGCAAGTCACATAATAGGCAATTTTGTATTAAGTAGCATTTTGCTTGCAATACCTGCATGGATGATCCAAAGTGCAATGGAGGAAATACTTGTTAGAGGTTGGCTTATGAATGTATTAGGTGCTAAATACACACCTATAATTGGATTAGTGGTATCTGCAGTATTTTTTGGGCTTATTCATTTAGAAAACCCTGGGATATCATTTGTTGCTATACTTAATATAATTTTAGTTGGATTATTTTTAGGTCTATGCGTAATAAAAACAAATAATTTATGGGTTGTATGTGGAATTCATGCAGCTTGGAATTTTTCACAAGGAAATATTTATGAGTTTGAAGTTAGTGGAAGTAAATCTGTAGCAGGTTCTATTTTTAACTTTAAATTAAGGGGAAGTGAACTTATGTCAGGAGGAACTTTTGGCCCAGAGGCCGGATTGTGCGCTACTATAGTTTTACTTATTTGTACTATTATAATAGCCCTTATCTTAAAAAATAAAAATACCTCAATTGATTAAATTATATATTCTATAAAAAAACCTCCTTTTAAAATAAAAGAAGGTTTTTTATATTTTTATTTCATGCTTTCTCTCTTCTTTTTATCTAAATAACTAACTGCATTAAGCGCAGCTATTTGCCCCTGACCTGCTGATTTTAAATATTGATATGGCTTACCTGCACAATCTCCACAAGCATAGCATCCTGGTATATTAGTTTCCATATTTATATTAACTTTTATATGTACTCCTTCAGTTTCTATTCCTGGTACTAAAGCCTTTGGAGAAGCACTATCTTTCATAACAAATACACCATCAACATCTAATTCTTGATTTCTAAGCTTCAATTTATTAACTAAATTATCACCTTGTATCTCAAGTGGAAAGTCTTTTATAACATCTATATTTTCATTTAAATTAAGTTCATTTTTATGCATAGGTATAAAATATGTTTTAGCCGTAATTTCACTCAAGAAATTTGCATCTTCTTCAGCCTCATGATTATAACCTATTACTGCAACATTTTTATCCCTATATAATGGTGCATCGCAAGTTGCGCAATATCCTACACCTTTTCCTAAAAATTCTTCTTCACCTTTTATAGGCTTTCCATATTCAACACCTGTTGCTATTATAACAGTGCTAGCTTCAACCATTTCATCTCCAGCCATTAATGTAAAATACTCTCCCATAGCATATACATTATTTATTTTTAACTTAGTAATTTCAATATTCATATCTTCTAAATGTTGTTTAAATTTATCCTTTAAATCATTTCCACTTATATCATAAAATCCTAAGTAATTATCTATTGATGGAGCTTTAACTAATTTAGCACTTAAATCATCATTTCCAAATAAAATTACTTTTTTATTTCTTATCGTTCCATTTATCGCTGCAGATATTCCTGCTGGACCGCTTCCTATTACAGCTATATCATATCTCATTAAATACACCTTCTTTCAAATTATTTACCCATTAAATATATGTAATTTAGGGTGCTAATATAACTTAGCACCCTAATAAGTCTAATCATTTAATAAACTTTATAAATGAGCTTCTACTTTAGCTTTTAAACTTTCTTTTGGCATAAATCCAACTAATTTATCAACTACTTTACCATCTTTAAATATCATCATAGTTGGAACTGTTGATATTCCAAATTTTTGAGCTAATTCTAAACTTTCATCTATATCAACCTTTACAAATTTAGCATTATTTAATTCTTCTGAAACACTTTCAAATACTGGAGCTAACATTTTGCAAGGTCCACACCATGTTGCAAAAAAGTCTACAACTACAACACCTTGATTGTCTTCTACTGCACCTCTAAAATTCCCTGTATTTATTATTTTAGCCATAATATTTTCCTCCTAATATATCTATATATTTATTTTAATTTTTACTATTTAATTCTTTATTATATTATATTTTATAAAGAACTTTTATTCTGTAACTTTATCACATTTCTGTAAATTAATTACTCTTATTAAGATATTCTAATTATACCCATACACTGTTTTCTAAATCAATTATTTTTTAGCTTTTTCGGTAAAATTATATTAAATTCTGTGCCCTCATTTAGTTTAGAATAAACTTTTATATTTCCTTTTAAACTCTTTACAATCATATTGGCAATACTAAGACCTATTCCCGATCCATCAATTCCACTTTCTCTTACAGCATCACTTCTAAAAAATCTATCAAAAACTAAATTTATATCTTTTTCATCAATTCCTATTCCACTATCTCTTATAGATATGATGCATATATTTTCTTTATTGTTTACACTTATATTTATATTGTCACCTTCATTTGTATATTTAAATGCATTATCAATAAAAATTATTAATAGCTGTCTTAACTTGCATTTATCACTTACTATAAAAGGATTATTTCCATTAAAACTGTAACTAAATTTCTTTTCATGTATATCTGAAATTTCCATATAGTCATTACTTATATTTTTTATTAACTCATATACATCAAATTCCTCTAGATTCAATTTTGTTATACTCTCTTCTTTCGTTAAATCTAGTAAATCGTTTACCATTTTTTTTAATCTTCTATTTTCTTTCATCGCATCTGCAATAGTTTCAATTTCATCACTTATAGAGTTTTCAGGATTTTTTAATAAACTTTCTAGTTTAGATGAAATTATAGTTATAGGTGTTCTCAGTTCATGAGATGCATCTTGTATAAATTTTACTTGATTGCTCCATGTTTTTTCAATTGGAACAAGTGCTTTTTTTGTTAAGTATAAAGCTATAAAATAAGTTGTTACTATAGCTAAAACTGTTCCTATAAAAAATATAACTAATAGTTTGTTTAGAAGTCCCATTTCAGAATCTATATTTCTTATAATTTGAATTGTATACCCATTTACATTAAATTTAAGCTCTCTAAATGTATATGAGTTATGTTTATAGGTATTAAACCCTAATCCATTACTGTTATTATATGGTATAGAATCTTTAAAATAACCATTTGGAGTAAAGAATTTCACCTTACTATCTTTATATATATATACCATATTTTTAGGATCTAATAGTTTAGGCGTAGAATATAAGTTATTTACATCTAGTTGCATTCCTATATATTCTAATTCTTCTTTTAAGTGTGTATCTACATTATTATATGTTTGAACCTTAAAATAACTATATATACAAAGTGAAAATATTATTAAAAAGCTACCAACAACAGCTATATTTATTTTTATAAGGTTTTTTCTAGTGCTATATAATATATCGTTATTTATCATCAAACATATACCCCACTCTTCGTTTTGTGATTATGTATTTATGATACCCATATTTACTTAGCTTTTTCCTAAGATTGCTTATGTATACTTCCACTATATCTATAGTTGAATCACTTTCCATTCCCCAAATCCTATCAAAAATTTGCTCTTTTAACAATATCGTTCCTTTATTTAAAAGTAAATATTCTAATAAATTAAATTGTTTATTTGGAATTTCTATCTCATTGTCATCTATAGTTACGACTTTTTTATTTAAATCAAGCTTCAACCCTTTAAATTCCAAAGTATTTTTACTATCAATTTTGCCTTTAGTTCTTAACATTGCATATATTCTAGCTACTAATTCTTCCATATAAAATGGTTTAGTTAGATAATCATTTGCACCTAACATAAATGCTTTAACTTTATCATCTAAACTTTCTTTTGCTGTTAAAATTAAAACCAATACATCTTCATTTTCTTTACGTATTTTTTCTAATATCTGAATTCCATCCATTCCAGGAAGCATTAAATCTAATACTACAAGATCATAAATATTTTGCTTTATAAGAAAATATGCATCTTCACCGTTACCTGTACACTCAACTTGAAAGTGAGTTTCTAATTCTTTTTTAATACTTTTTAATAAACTTAAATTATCTTCTACCACAAGGATTTTCATAATTTTTCCTCCATAATATTTATATGTATATATTATTATAAAGAATAAATTTTTTCTATATTTAAACATATAAAATAAAAGTGTTATCTAACACATTTTAGATAACACTTTTATTTTAAACCATATATTCTTTAAGATAAACACTTGAAAATTCAATAATTTCCTTATGAATAATATTTAATTCATGAAGCTCCCCATTTTTCAAATTATATACTCTATTAGATATTTCATCTAGTAAGCTAAAAAAAATTTCACATTCTATATCTCCTAGATTATCTATTTTCTCACTTATATCATTAGGTATATTTAATTCATCACTTTCTATACCATAAATTGATTCATTTTTTATATCTTCAACCATAGCCATAACAATAGTTATTATTTCATTTGTATTAAATGTACTACTTACCATTTACTAAAAGTTCTCCTTTTGATTTTAATAGTATAAGTTCTTTACAGTTTGTCTTTTTATACCAACTACAACTTTTGCAAACTTCTTCAATTATCTCTTCACTTATATTATTATATATCAAATTTTCAATTTTTTCATATTTATATATGCCTTCTTCTATATTGAAATAATTCATTATCTTTTTATCCATTTCAATTACTTCTTTATCTGTAGTACAAAACTTATAATCTATATTATTAGGACATTTATAACATACACTATCTAAGCTAGCAGTAATTTTTATATCTTGATTTTTAGATTTATTTAAACTTAAAATAATATCTGTCATATTATCAGTGAAGTCTTTACTGTAACCTCTTCCTATAAAAGCTTTCATGCAAAAAAGATGGTGAGGCCTAATTTCTAGCATAAAAATGCCTCTTTTTTAATTCTTCTTTTTACATTAATTCCAATAGTAGTAGCTAGTGCTACTTTAAATAAGTCTACCACTATAAAAGGTGCTACACACACCATAAATCCTTCCATAAATCCAACTCCAGCTACAAATGAATACCATAATGTTCCTATGGTATAATTTATCATAAGAGACACACTCATAGCTATCATTATAGGTAATATAGCATCATATTTATCGCTTACATATCCTATTAATAATGCCATCAATGGAAAAGCCATTATAAACCCACCTGTATATCCAAATAATATACCAGCTCCTCCGCTCATTTGCGCAAATACGGGCATTCCTATGGCTCCCAATAATATATATATAACCTGAGTTATAAATCCTTTTTTAGCCCCAAGTATTACTCCGCTTATTGTTACTGCAAATACTTGCATAGTAAGTGGAACTGTTGAAAATGGAAGGGGTATTGCAATTTGGGCTAAAATAGCTGTTATACTTGCAAACATGGCACAAATTATTAATTCTTTAGTGTTTAGTTTCATATATCCTCCTTATTAGTTAACCATATAAATTAAATAGTTTACATTTTTATTGTACATAGATTAAAACCTTTTTGTCAACTATTTAAAATTTTAAGTTAACGATAACTACAGCTAAAAAGCTATTTCAATATAAGAAGTTCTAAATCTAGAACTCATATCTTATATCAAAATAGCTTTTATTTTTATTATTTAACAAATAATTGTAATAAAACTCCTGCTGCTACAGCTGATCCTATAACACCTGCAACATTAGGTCCCATTGCATGCATAAGTAAGAAGTTTGAAGGATTTTCTTTTTGCCCAACCTTTTGAACAACTCTTGCTGCCATAGGAACTGCTGAAACTCCTGCTGCTCCTATCATTGGATTAACCTTTCCGCCGCTTACTTTGTACATTATTTTACCAAATAAAACTCCTGCTGCTGTTCCTACTGCAAACGCTACAAGTCCCATAGCAGTTATTCCTAACGTTTGTGAAGTTAAAAATGTCTCTGCATTTGCTGTCGCTCCAACAGTTAATCCTAATATTATAGTTATTATGTATAGCATAGGCCCTGTTGCAGTTTCAACTAACTTTGGAACCACTCCACTTTCCTTTATTAAGTTTCCAAACATAAGCATTCCTATAAGAGGTGCTGCTGTTGGCAATAACCCTATAACTAATATCATTATAACTATTGGGAATATTATTTTCTCTGTCTTTGAAACAGGTCTTAATTGCTCCATTTTTACCATACGTTCTTCTTTAGTAGTCAGAGCTTTTATTATTGGAGGTTGTATAACTGGAACTAATGCCATATAAGAATATGCTGCAAGAGCTATTGTTCCTAATAAGTGTGGTGCTAATTTTCCTGTTAAATATATAGCTGTTGGTCCATCTGCTCCACCAATTATACCTATAGATGCAGATTCAGGACCTGTAAATCCTAATAATATAGCTCCCATAAAAGCAAAGAATACACCAAATTGAGCTGCTGCTCCTAGTAAAAGTGTTTTAGGATTTGCAATTATCGGACCAAAATCTGTACTTGCACCTATGCATAAAAATATTAGAGGTGGGTAAATTCCTAATTTTGTTCCTTGATATAAGTAATATAAAAGTCCTCCATTTTCCGAATCGGTAGCTGCTTTCATTAAGTCAACTCCTGGCATATTAGCAAGAAGCATACCTATAGATATAGGTATTAAAAGATATGGTTCATACCCCTTTGCTATAGCTAAGTATAAAAATACACATGCTATTAAAATCATTATTATTTGTCTATAATCTACTATTGCAAATCCAGTGTTTGCAAAGAAAGTCTGTAACATTTCTAACACAGTAACGCCCCCTATTTTCTATACGATTATCCTATTTGTAATAAGCTATCCCCAAGATTTACATTTTGACCTTTTTCAACATCAACAGAAATAACTGTTCCATCTATTGGAGCTACTATTTCATTTTCCATTTTCATAGCTTCAAGTATAGCTATAACTTGGCCTTTCTTTACTTTGTCACCATTACTAACCATTATATTTACTATAGTTCCTGGCATTGGAGCATCTATAGCTTCTTCTGAACCTGCAACTTGAACTTCCTTCTTAGGTTGTGGTGCTTTATCTTGGATTGTAGGCTGTGGTCTTTCTCCTTTTTTTACTTCTTCAATTTCAACTTCATAAACTTTCCCATTTAATGTTATGTGATATGTTTTAGCGCTCATTTTTATCTCTCCCTTAAAAAATTCATTATTATATCTATTATTTTATTCTTGTTATTCTCTTTACATGAAGGTTAGGATTTATGTTTCCTTCACCTGCCATTATAGATGCCGCAAGTGCAACTACTACTCTATCTTCTTCATCATCTTCATCAAAAGCTATTTGTTCTTTTTCTACTTCTTTTTTAATAACTGTTTTTACTTGTGGTTTTGTTTTAAATATATATTTAAACGAAGATAATACAAGAGATATCAATATTAAAGTTAAAAATACTATAGTCATACTAGATATAGTTATATTGATAGCTTCCATTATACTTATTTCATTACCAAACATTAATTATCACCCATTTTCTACATAGTTACTGTTATATAGTGAATTTTATTTTCTTCACTTAACTCTTCTTCTTTTTTTGGATTGTATTTATTTTCTAAGAAGTTCGGTGCTACTTGTGGGAATAATGCATATGTTAATACATCTTCATCACACTTAGCTAATTTCCCAGCTTCAGACTTTATCTTTTCAAATTCTGGTTCTAAAAGATCTGCCGGTCTTATAGTTATAACTTCTTCTTCACCTATTATTTTTTTCTTAATATCTTTATCTATAGGTGCTGGAGCTTTTCCATATTGTCCTTTTACATAATCTTTTATTTCTTTTGGAACTAATTTATATCTCTCTCCAGTTAATACATTGAATAAAGCTTGAGTTCCTACCATTTGACTCATAGGCGTAACTAATGGAGGGTATCCAAGATCTGCTCTAACTCTTGGAACTTCTTTTAATACATCTTCGTATTTTTCAGTTGCATTTTGTTGCTTTAACTGAGAAAGTAAATTAGAAAGCATTCCGCCTGGAACCTTATAATTTAAAGTTTGAGGCTCTGTTAGTAACACTTTTGGATTTAAAGTACCTTGTTCCATATATTTATCTCTTATAGGTTTAAAGTATTCTGCAACTTCTAGTAAAGCTTCCATATTTAATCCTGGATTTCTTTCCATTTCACTAAATGTTACAGCTAAGGATTCTGTTGGAGGTTGAGATGTTCCTCCCGAAAATGGAGATATTGCGGTATCTATTATATCTACTCCAGCCTCAACAGCTTTCATATATATCATATCCGCTATCCCACTAGTACAATGCGTATGTAATTCTATTGGCAGGTTACTTATAGATTTCATCTTTTTAACTAGCTCATAAGCGTTATACGGAGTTAAAACTCCAGCCATGTCTTTTATACATATAGAATCTGCCCCCATAGATTCCATGTCCTTTAAAAGCCCTAAGTAATACTCTGTTGTATGAACATCACTTGTAGTGTAAGAAATTGCACACTGGCAATGCCCACCATATTTTTTGATAGCTTTCACAGATGCTTCGATATTTCTAACATCATTTAACGCATCAAACACTCTTATTATATCGATACCGTTTTCCAGTGAAAGTTTAATAAATTTATCAACTAGGTCATCTGCATAGTTTCTATATCCAAGAAGATTTTGTCCTCTTAAAAGCATTTGTAGTTTAGTATTTTTTACTCTTTTTCTTATTTCCCTTAATCTTTCCCATGGGTCTTCGTTTAGAAAACGTATGCATGCATCAAACGTCGCTCCACCCCAAACTTCCATAGAGTGATATCCTACCTTGTCCATAGTTTCTAATATAGGTAGTATTTCTTCTGTGGTTAACCTTGTAGCAATTAAAGACTGATGCCCATCCCTTAATGCTGTTTCAGTTATTTTTAACTGATTCACTATATCCTCACACTCCTAATTTTATAAATATATACCCAATTTAAAATTTTACCTCAATTACATTATATATTGTTTTGTTTAATTTCTAAAGCCTTTTTAACATTTTTTACTATTTTTATTAGTTGTTTTTCCATTTTAGACTTTTTTATTAAGCATTTCTTATTATTTTACTTATAAATAAAATATGCGTACTATAATACATATGTATTATGGTACGCACTTTAATATTACAAATTATCCAATAGTCCCAACTTCTTTAAATGGAAATAACCTCATACTTACTTCCCCCACTATTTCATTTTTATTCACAACTCCAACGTCTGAATCCCTACTATCTTTACTTACTAATCTATTATCACCCATAGCAAAATAACTATCACTTGGTATTTTTATATCTATATCTCCAGCTGTGTAAGTACCTTCTAGATAAGGTTCATCTATTAATTTATCATTTATATAGACTTGCCCACTTTTGATTACTAAATGATCATTTGGAAGTCCTATAATTCTTTTCACTAAACTTTTTTTCTCTCCATCCCTACTTTTCAAATCAGTTTTAAATACTACTATGTCTCCTCTATTCGGATTTCCAGTTTTGTATGCTAACTTATTTATTATCAAGTAATCCTTAGTATTTAAAGTTGGATACATCGATTCTCCACTTACAACTGTAGGTACAATAAAATATGTAACTATAAGCCCCATACATATAGCTAACGTTATAACCTTTGCCCATTCAATAGTTTTTTCTATAACTTTTTCTTTCATATTATCCCCCCATACATTTATTCATGTAATTAGTTTTCTATTTTTATAAATGTATGTCCTTCGCTAATTCCAAGCTTTCGTACTCTATTTTATTGCATAAAAAAAACCTAGATAACAATTTGTTACCTAGGTTTACATATATATTCATTATATTAAATAATAGGGTTTATCATTCTCTCTTTTAATACTTCTTTCGCTTTTTCATGGTATTTCATGTATTTTTCTTTCGGATAATCTCTAAAATTAGAAAGTTCTCCTTTTACTCCATATTGCCTAAATGGTATTAATTTAAACTTAGTATATCCATTTAAATTTTTTATATATTCAACCTCATCTATAAATGTATCCCAATCATCATTTATATTTTCGATTAATACAGTTCTTATTTCATATAGTTTTTCAGTCTTAGCACATTTATTTATATTATTAAAAACTATATTACTTTCTATTCCTGTAACCTTGATATGAGTATCCCCTTTAAACGCCTTTAAGTCAAACATAAATCCATCTACACGTTCTATAAGCTTATCAATATCTTTTTCTTTTACATTTCCATTTGTATCAACAAAAACATTTAGATTTGTTTTTTCATGAATAATATCAGCAAATTCTATTATAAAGTCACTATAAATAGTACACTCTCCTCCAGAAAACGTAATGCCATCTATAAGATTTTTATATTTATTGATATAGTTAAATAATTCAGTTGTATCGTAATAAGTAATTTTAGGTGAAGCAAATTTCTTACAAACACCTATACATTCATCACAATTTATGCATTTATTTTTATCATATTTTATTTTTCCTTCAAATGTAAGTGCCCCCGCCTTGCATACATCTATACACTCTTTGCATGAAAAGCAAATATTTTGGGTTTCTGGATTATGACAATATATACACTCCATATTGCAGCCTTGCAAAAATATACTTATCCTACATCCAGGCCCATCTATAAAACTCATATTTATAATTTTATTAACAGGAGCGTTCATTAAACAGTTCTTACCTTTCTTTCTTCAATTCCATTTTTCATACTTAATGCACCTAAAACAACTGAGTCTTCTCTTAAGTTTTTGCCTTCATTAAATTTATTTATATCAGTCTTTTTAACTAAGTATCCAGTTATTCTTACGAATTCTGAAGAATCACTGTTTATAGATAATACTCTTATTCCATTTTCAAGAGCTCCTTTTACAACTCTAAGCATTCCATCTATATTATTTTTTGCAGTTTCATCAAATAAATATATATCACTACACCCTGTATCAAAATACTTGTGAAGTTTTCCTGATAAATTAATGTGATCAAATATATCAGGCTCACATCCATACTTAATTCTAATTGCTGGAGTTGTATCTGTGTCCGATTCTAATCCCCCTTGTGCATGGACTCCATGCTTACCTTTTGTCCCTCCACAATATAGCGCATCTTCATTTCTAACTAACTCAGCAAATCGTTTGCATATTTCTTCTGCTACATCATTGGCTCTTTCATCATGACCCATTTGTTTTCCTGTAAATATTTCAACACATTCAAAAGTTCCATATATAGCTGGCATAGATGTAAACTTATTTAAATCTATTAACCCCTCTTTTGCTAAGAATGAACTTTCAAAGAACTTAACATCTTCAACTAAATATTTGATTCTAGCATTTGTAAGTTCTGATAGTGATTTTACTGCCTTTGGAAGTTGTACATTCATAAAATCTTCATAATCTTTACTTTCTTCTGCTAATGCTTTTAAATTTAATCTAGTTAGTGTATGTGCTCCACCACCTATTCTAAGTGAGTTATAACAACTAACTACACCATAATCTTCCCCTAAATCATTAGTCATTAATTTATGATTTACAAAATATGGCTTTATATTTTCAAGAGCTGATTCTATACCATACTTTATAAGGTCATCTGGAGTTTCTTCACTACACTTTAAAGTAACATTAGGTATAGCTTTTCTAAGTTCTCTTTCTATTTGTATTACTAGTCTTCCTACTCTGCTATCTTTTGGTCCTATATTCATATGAACAAATGCATCAGGTAATGTTCTATCTATGTTTATAAGTAGCATTTTTATTAAATTGTAAGCTTCTTTTTCACTTACAGTATCCATAAATTGTTCTAATACATCATCTATTTGCCCTACATAAACAGGATACCCAGTTATAGATGGCACATATTTATAAAGTATTAACATTGCATTAACAGCCTCATATAAATCTTTTGGTGGCTGTATATCTAAGTACTCACTGCCTTGTTTTATAAACTTTACATAGTCAGGTAATACGTATCTAGGTCTATATGGTCTAGCACCTTCATTCATATCACATAATATTTTTCTATCTAAATAAGACTTTGTTTCTTCGCTTATTTTTAAAGGCGCTAAAGAATCTTCTGCTAATCTTGCCATATTAGCTCTTTTTTCATGATATTGCATATCCATAGAGTGTAATATTTGTTCTATACTGTTCATTATTTAGTCCCCCATTATTTTATATTTATTATGTCAATTCTACCACACTAATAAACATTTGTTAATAGGAATAAACATTTATTTATATTTTTTATAATTTAATTTTATTATGCACTTAAATAAAGTAGCAGCTTAATCATATCGATAAGCTGCTACTTTTATTAAAATCCTATGTATAATCCAATTGTTAAAAATGCTATACACACTACAATTATTCCTCCTATTAATGGAGCGATATGTCTTAACCATTTAGACCATGGTATTTTAGCAAATGCCAGCGCTCCCATTAAAACTCCTGATGTAGGTGTAATTAAATTAATAATACCAGTTCCAAATTGATATGCAGTTATTATTAACTGGCTAGATACTCCAACTAAATCTGAAAGTGGAGATAATACAGGTATTGTAAGTGATGCAAGTCCTGAAGATGACGGTATTAAAAATGCCAATACAGATTCTAGCGCAAAAGATAAATTAATAAATATAAATTTAGGCAATCTACTTAATAAATCAGCTGAATAATTTAATAAAGTATCTATTATATGTCCATTCTGAGCTACTATGACTATACCACGAGCTAATGCAATAGCAAGTGCTGCAGATATTAAATCTGAAGCTCCATTTAAAAATGAATCAACTATTTCATCTTGCTTAAGACCTCCAAATATACCTGAAAAAATTCCTATCATACAAAATATCATAGCTATCTGAGGTATGTACCAGTCTAAATTTAAAACCCCATAAACCATCATGCACATTCCACCTATAAATATAGCTAGGACAATACCTTCTTTTTTTGTAAACTGCTTTATTGATAAATCCTCTACAATAAATTCACCTTTATTTTTTTGGTCATATTCATAAACAATCGACTTTTTAGGATCTTTCTTAACTTTATGGGCATGTAACATAACAAAACTTATTGAAAGTGCCATCAATGCCACAAAAATTAAGCTTCTATATCCTATTCCAGATCCAGGTGTTATATTGGCTAAAGCTTGCGCAATTCCAACTGAAAATGGATTTATAGTGGACGCTATTACACCTGTTCCAGAACCTATGAAAACTGTACTTATAGCTGTTAACGAATCATATCCTAAGTTCATCATTAAAGGTATAAATATCATATAAAACGGTAGGGTTTCTTCATTCATACCAAAAGTAGATCCCCCTAACCCAAATAAAATCATAGACACCGGTATTATTAACACTTGTAGCTTGTTAAGTTTTTTAACTGTATGGTTAATTCCTGATTCTATAGCTCCTGTTTTATTAACGATTCCAAAAGCACCTCCTACAAGAAGTACGAACCCAACTACTTCAGCAGCATCAATAAATCCATCTATAGGAGCTTTGAACACATCTTGAATTCCCTGAGGATTTGGTGCTACCTGTCTATATGTTCCTGGTTTTACCACCATTCTTCCATCTACATTTATTCTTTGAAATTCCCCACTTGGAATAATCCATGTAAGAATAGCAATTACTACAATAAGTAAAAATATTATAGTAAATGTATGTGGTATGGTGATTTTTTTCTTAAGTTTACTCATTTCCATTTCTCCTATTTTTTTACATTTTAAATTTTATGTAGAATTATATCATAATTTGTAGAAGAAATAACTATACTTTTAAAATTTAGAAATAGTCTAAACTTTCACCAATTTCACATTTATTATAAATTTTCACTTATAAAAATTAATACTCAACTAAATATAACATGTATGTATTTCATAATCATAATTACTTTAGTTTTAATCAAAAAAAGACACTACGTGTCTTTATGAGTTTTTTTTATTCTACTTTTTATTATATAAACTATCGTAAATATAACAGCTATTATACATACTAATAAAGAGTACTGTTTCAATATAGTTGTTATAATATGTATTTTATGTCCTAGCAAGTATCCTGCTGAAATTAAAGCCAAGTTCCATATTCCAATACCTATAGTTGAGTAAATTATAAAAGTTATTATATTCATTTTTATAACCCCAGCTACTATAGAAATAAATGTTCTAGCTACTGGAACTACTCTTGAAATCATTACAGATATTTTATCGTATTTTTTTATCCATGAATATGACGACATTACAGATTTTTCAGTCTTAGGAAACTTCCCTATTATAATTTCAATTAAAGGCTTACCAAATTTATATCCTAAATAATAATTGACTATACACCCAGTTATTCCTCCTAATATGGATATAGTTACTACTTGTGTAAAATTCATATTATATTTAAATGCAAATATCCCTACTAATGGTAAAACTAATTCACTTGGTAGAGGAAGGTTTGCATATTCTAATGCTACTACAATAAAAATACTAATTAATCCATAGTTTATTATAAACTCTTCAACTAATGACCTAAACTCCAACCTCTCCACCTCTTTTACTAAACTTTCTAACTACTGTGTTTTAAACAGTACTATATTTACTATCATATCATAGCTAGCCTAAATATATCAATATTATATTTTTACCCCATATTTTATAATCATAATTATAATTTAGTTATTATAGTTTTGAACTTTAGGGATTTATATAATTTTTTCTCGCATATTGTATTTATTAATTCTTTGAAATTTCAGACTATAGGTTGTACAATTTAATTATAGGAACATATATTTATAAACTTTGTGGGGGGGTTTCTATATGTCTATATTTTTTTTAATTTCTTTTATGATTTTTTTAATATATTTTTTATCTATAGTTTGTATAAGGTATAGTTATATATCTAATTTAGCTATAAAAAACAAACTTGATTTTAATTCATTTTACATAAGAAACAATATTTTAGCATACGATACAGGGTTTAATAAAATTACAGATAATATAGCATTTTCATTATATAAAATATATAATAGATGTTAGCCTAAAAAAAGCGTTAATTAAGTTTAATTAACGCTTTTTTTGTTAAAGTTTATCTATATATTCCTTCAAATCAACTTGAAATTCTTCTATTTCGTATTCATTCATACATACATCTTTTGAATTTTCAAATATTCCTTGATCTATTCTTATAATTTCTTTGCTAGCTTTTTCGTATATATCTATTAATATATTTCTTATCTCAAATTTTATATTATCTTTGAAGCTTTCTATATCTTCTATTATATCTTTATTCATCTGATCTTGTTTTAACTTATCATATAATACTTTTCCAATTCCTCCAGTTACCGTACCTGCTAAAAGTAGTGGTGGACAATAAGTAAGCATCGCTGCCCCTATTGTTACGCTTGGAGCTGACGCAGATAAAGCAGCTGCATATACAGCTAGTGCACTACCAGATGTAGCTCCAAGTAAAGCACCTGTTCCAATAGTTGCTAGCATTTCGTTCATATCTATTTCTTCTTCATTTAATTTAACCTTAGGTAAGTCTATATTGTAATCTCTATAGTTTATATCTTTTATAAACTCTTTTATTTTATTATTAGTCATGCTATTAACTTCTTTTATACATTCATTCCACTCTTTAAAAAATAATTCATCCAATTTTACTTTTTCATTGTTTATGACATTATTTATATAGTTATCATTTATATATTCTCTAGCTATATCCATATTTTTATTTATTCGATGTATTTCATCTTCTAAAAAGCTTTTATCCAACCACTCATTTATCTCAAATTCCATTTTAGCTTGTATATAATCAAACTTTCCATTTAATAAATTTTTATGATTTGATAATTCTTGTGATAGCATTTCTAATGACTTTAAGTATTCATAATGATATACCTTTTCTTTGTGTTTTAAGGCTTCTATAGATGAGTTTACGCTTTGAAGTTTTATTTCATCATTACTAGTTCTAATACTTTTTAAAAATTCTATTAATGATACAAAGTTTCTTTTTAATTCATCCGAGTATTCTGATACTAAATCATGTTCTTTTGCTACAGCATTTTTTATTATATTATTTTGATATTCTAAATGAGATGATATTATAAAAAATTTATCTATATATAGGTCATATTCATCTTCTATATACTCTAAAACTTCTTGATGATTATCATGTAGCAAATCTCCTTTGTTTAACACTCCAACTATAGGTTTCCCATAAGATGCAATTAATTCTACAACATCTTTTATATCTTCTTGCCCTATGTGAGTTGAATCAAAAACATATAATATTATATCGGCATTTTGTATATATTTTATAGATTTATTTTCATTTTCTGATGTAATACTTTTTAATCCAGGCGTATCCACTATACTAATATCCTTTAATACATCTGAATTTATACCTATATTTATGCAGTTTTGATCTATATCATAAGTTTCTTCTTCATTGTAAAAAATATTTATAATCGATGATGTAGCTTCTAATACATCTACCTCAGATACCTCTCTTCCTACAATAGCGTTAACTAATGTAGATTTTCCTGACTTAACCTCTCCCATAATCGCTAATTTTAATTGGCTATATGGTTTCTCTAACAAAATATCAAAATTATTCATTACTTCTTCTAGGTTATGTTTAATAATCTTTTTAAAAGGTACATCTTTTTCTTTCATTAAATAATTTCTAACTGGAGATTCTATAAAAGTACATCTAGCTTCTTCAATACAATTATTTAAGTTACCCAACATAATCGCCCCATTTTTTTAAAATATTATCGATATCATTAACTTGACTTAAATGTTCTTTTATTATCATATAATCTGTATATTTTCTTCTAAATGCTTTGGTGGATTTATTAATTATATCCTTTTCTATACTGCTTAATTGGATATCTAAATAATTTAATAAATTTGACCTTAATTTATTCCTTTCATCTATAATTAAGTACACATTTGTTTCATAATTTTTTATTTTTTTAAGTTTACTTAGAAAAGCTATTTCTTTATATTGATTGTTTTCTTCTTTTATTAAATATTCAATATTTAATATCTCTTTTGACTTGCTTATATTTACATTAATATGGTTTAAGTCATCTGTTTCATCACAACATAAAATTTTCTTATTTAAACTTAAATACATATTGTTAAGTTCTATTTCTAGTAAGTTTTCTAAATTTTTTAATTGAGTGTAAACACCATTAGTTTTTAAATTTTCAATATTTGTACATACGTTTATTTTCTTTTCAAAATATGATTTTAACTTTTCAATTTCATAGTTTATACTTCTTTTTACCTCGTCAAATTTGTATAAATCCTCATATAAATCTCTTTTATAAATATTGATTAGTTTTTTTAAATATTCTCCACTAATTTTTAAATGCATATACTTTGACTTAATTTGCATTTTTTCTGAATTTATCTTAAAATTGCTATCTATACTATTTCTTAGTTCTTCTATATTGCTTAAATTGGTAAGTTTCTTATCATTGCTTATATATCCATCAATTGCTTCTTTTGAAGATACAAAAACTATATCTATAAAATAGTTTTTATATAAATTTTTGACTTCTTCCTTAACTTTTGATAAATCATTGTCTTTATTTCTTATCTCATCGACTTTATTCACTGCACAAATTATATTATTATAATCATCGCTTAATATATAATTTTCATTCAATTCAACTATCATATCATTGCTTGATTTTGAAACTATATTTTTTGCATCTAAAACCCAGATTATGCCATCTGCTCTTTTATAATAATCAACCATTCGTTCTTTGGTATTTTTTAGTAAGTTTTGATTTAAACCAGGAGTATCTACTATAATAAAATCATTTAAAACTCCGCTTTTGTTTATATAATGTTTTACCTCTACAATATCATATTTATATAAATACTTTTCTTCTAAAGACTTTTTACACTCCTTTAAATCATAAATGCTTAAATCATTATGCTTTTTTATTTTTTCAAATTTGTCTTTTATAACTTTTTTTGAGTTCTTAACTTTTTCTTCTTCTGCTTCTAAAATTGATAGTCCTTCATTATAATTATAGGATTTTGTTTCATATCCACGGACAATATCCATTTTTTTATAATTAGATGATGTTACTATATCTAATCTCCAGGTATTCGGAATATCTTTTGTCTTTAATTTATTATCTTTTATCAATGAGTTTATTAGAGTTGATTTGCCATATTTTCCAGGACCCATAACAAATAATAAAAATGGTTCTTTAAGTTCAATTATACTTTTAGAAATTGCAGTTATTTCTTTTTCAATTTCAGCTATAAGCTTATACGTTTTGCTTGACTCTAAAAAAGATTGTATCTTCATATTTTTTAGATTATCTTTAATAATTTGAATATCCGAATGAATTTCTATATAAACTTTTTCTCTATTTGAATAGTACATAGCATCAATCCTTGAAATAAGTTTTTTATATACTTTACATTATATTAATATATATCCTATTAATATGACTTACTTTCTAAAACTAATTTAATTAAGCATAAAAAAGCTATGCAAACATTTAAATAACGTTTACATAGCTTTTTAAATAAATAGATATATTTTAATAAAAATGCTTTAATTGCTTTAATCTACTTGGATGTCTTAACTTTCTTATAGCCTTAGCTTCTATTTGTCTTATTCTTTCTCTAGTAACGCCAAATACCTTTCCTATTTCCTCTAATGTCTTAGGTATATCATCATCTAATCCAAATCTCATTCTAAGTACTCTTTGTTCTTGTTCACTTAGCCCTGTTAATAGTTCTTCGATTTTCTCTCTTAGATTATGTTGTTCTACTTCATGCATAACTACATCTCCAAAATATGCATCTGAAGGTATAAACTCAACTAAGCTACTATCTTCATCTTCTTTTATAGGTGTATCCAATGAAACTATGTTTTTATCTCGTTTAAGTAAATCTATTATTTTCTCTACTTCTATTTCACATGCTACTGCTAACTCTTCTATTTTAGGTTCTCTTTGTAGCTCTAGTGATAATTCCTGTTTTTTTCTTTTCACAAAGTTAATTCTTTGATGAAGATGAACAGGTATTCTAATAGTATTCTCACAATCATCTATGTATCTAGTTATACTTTGTTTTATCCACCATGTAGCATAAGTACTAAATTTATATCCTTTTTTATAATCATACTTTTCTACAGCTTTTATAAGTCCTATATTTCCTGCTTGAATTAAATCAAGCATATCGATATTTTCTTTTCTATATTTTTTAGCAATACTAACAACTAATCTGTAATTTGCATTGATAAATTCTTCCTTAGCTCCTATAAATGACTCATCTATTTTTTTAGCTAATTCAACTTCCTCTACCGCAGACAACATTTTGTACTCTTCAATTTCTTTTAAGTACATTTTCATAGCATTTGATGAATTTGATGAATCACTGTAAATGTAATTTTCATAAGTATGTTCTCTTTTAGCCCCCATAATCTACCCCTTCTATCTCTAATAATTTGTTAATCAAATTTAAAAAGTGTCTGTAGTTTCATCCTCATGTTAATAGTATGTAAACTTTTCTTAAAAAATACTTTTTAGTTGTCAACAAATTCCTATATCTATTATTCTACACTTACATGTCAAATTCCTTGATTTTTTTTATATTTTTTTAAAATAATATTTTATTAACTAGAATATTACTATAAAGAACAAAAGACTGCACAATGTGCAGTCTTTTACCCTCGAACGACAAAGTCAAATCCCTATTAATAAGTCCAATAATAATCTTGCCCCTATATTACGGTAAAATATTAATGAGATTATAACAGATTTATAATACCATTAATAAAAGGGTTTAGTCAAGCTAAACCCTCATATCATCGCAAATTTAAGCATATTTTATTATTTATTGTCGTGGTTACATCCGCAACTTCCACCACAGCATTCATGGTCTTCACCATGACTATGTCCTCCGCAACATTCATGATCTTCATGGTCATGATCTTCTCCACATCCACAATCATGAGATGCTTCATGCTCTTTTACTAATTCTTCCATTTCGAAGAACTCTTTTACCATCACATCATACTCTGGAAGTGATTCTTCTGTATCATATTCTTCACCAGTCCAATTTGCATACATCATTTCATTTCCATTAGTTAAAACAGCTCTTCCTGCTAAAGTTATATTATCTACATCTTCTAAGAAATCTACCGCTTTTTGAGCTACTTCCCCTTGTAAAGGAGTCTCTTCATCTAAACATTTTATAATCATAACAGGAGCGTAAAAATCTTCATTATCTTTTACGTTTACCATTATGTCTATTACACCTTCTGCACCTTCTTCAAATTCTGATAACGCTACATCTGTATCTATCATCTCTTGTGGAACAAATAAATCTTCCATTAAGTATTTTATAACTCTATCTTTTACTAATTCTTTTGACATAGTAAATCTCCTTTCATCTTTTGGTAATTTTACCTTTTAATAGTATACCATTTTTTTAATAATTTAACTAAATTTTTTGCTATTTATATGTAAATTTAAAGGTTTAATGCTTTTATACCCATCAATATAGTTTTTACTCTATTTTTGTATATATACTCTAATTTTTACATTATTGTAATTTATATATAATATTTACATAACTTAACAATGCATAAATGCTAGGCTTTATGATACTATAGTTACATCCAAGATATAGGCGCTGGGGGTAGCGCATCTTGCAGGTTACAATTCGGTAACATTTTCAAACAATTCATTTATAAAACTATAACATTAAAGAGGTGACTTAATTATGAATATCAAAGTAAAAACATTATTATCATTAGGTGTAGTATCTATAATAGGAGTTTGTTCTACACTACCTATCAATGCGGCATCAAATGAAACTGTATGCAAGAAAGTTCTTTGCGACAATAAAAGTTATGAGGAATACTTATCTGTTAACGTAAATGGTAAAGACTGTGCAACACCTATAAAGCCTTTACACTATTTAATACAAGATATTTTAAATAATAAAGGGAAGTGTCCTACTTCACAAGCTAAACCATCTACTCCTAATGTAGATAACAATACTGAATCTAAGCCTGAAGAAAAGCCTGAAGGCAATACTGGTTCTAATGCAAGTAAACCATCTACTCCTAATGTAGATAATAACACTGGATCTAAGCCTGATTCTAAACCAGAAGGCAATACTGGTTCTAATCAGGAATCTAAGCCTGAAGAAAAGCCTGAACAACCTTCTAATCCATCTGGTAACTTTGCAAGTTTCCAAAAAGAAGTATTAGATTTAGTTAATAAGGAAAGAACAAGCAGAGGTCTTCAAGCTCTTAAGTTTAACTCTGAATTATCAAATGTAGCTACTTTAAAATCACAAGATATGATTGATAAGAACTACTTTGACCATACATCACCAACTTATGGTTCTCCATTTGACATGATGAAGAAATTCGGTATAAGCTATACTTCAGCTGGAGAAAATATAGCTATGGGACAAGAAACTCCACAAGAGGTTATGAATGCTTGGATGAATTCTGACGGTCATAGAAAGAATATACTTAACCCAGATTTCACTGAGCTAGGTGTTGGTATAGCTGCAAAAGGTTCTTCTTTATACTGGACACAAATGTTTATAGGTAAATAATATAAAATAAATATAAAGCCTATAGCTTAAATTATTTAATAATTTAAGCTATAGGCTTTAATTATGTATATCCATCTATATACTTTCTTGTCTAATATTTTCTATTATACTTTCTTTGTTTAACTTTTTCATAGGTATATACGATGCAATAAATGTAACAGCAAATATGCCTAAAACACATACTAAAACTGACTTCCATGGAAATATCATACCAAATTCTACAACATCTCCAATAGTTTTATTCATAATTATATCTATTGCAATTGCTATAGGAACTCCATACACTAATGCTAAAACTCCATATAACAGACTTTCAAAATATATTATCCTGTTGAATCCACTAGGCGTTGTACCTATAGATTTAATTATTGCAAACTCTCTTTTTCTTAGATTTATATTTGTACTTATTGTATTTACTATATTTATTACACTTACTAAAGATATAATAAATATAAATCCATATACAAATGTTTTTATTATCTTAATTGATTGCTCAGTTTTTAATGATTCTTCTACTTCATCATATACATTATATGAATATTTTTTACCTATATCATTTACTGCTTTTCTTGTATTTTCTTTTTTATCAGAGTATATGTATATATTTGAATCATTTATTTCATAGCCTAATTTTGTACCTACCTCATTATAAGTTATAAAATCTATTCCCATATAATTATAATCTTTCATTCCTATAGGTAAATCTTCAGTAGTGGCTAAAACTTTTAACTTTATAGGTTCTATTATTTTTTTATCATTTTCATCACGATGCATTGTATATACATCTATTGTATCTCCAACTTTATAATTAGTTAATGAAACATAATAAGCTTTACCAGAATCTCTATAATAACTTTTATCTCTAAGTATTATACCATTTTCTTTTATAGCTGTTTCTTTATCAAAGTTCCCATCTTTCAATTTTATTGATTTTATATCTTTATCTGCTATAAATTGGAATCCATTGTTTTTTTCCATATCAAAGTCATATACAACTTCATTATTTTTGCTTTTTTTAGTATAAAAGTTATCTATTATTTTTTTATATTTTTTATTTATATTATTTTCATTAACATTTATACCCACTCCATAAGTCATAGCAACAATAGTTTTTTTTATTCCATTTATTTTATTTAAATCTTCTATTATATTATTCTTTTCTTGTATACCACTTTTCCATAATCTTATATCATAAGTCATTTTACCTGTATTGATTTCATTAGCTTTTTCAAATAAAGTTAAAAATCCACTAAATGATATAAATATAACTACACTAATTATTAAAGAAAATAATGTTATTCTAAATTTTTTCTTGTTTCTTCTTAAGTTTTTATATGCAAGAACACCTTCTGTTTTAAATAATAATTTAATTAACTTAGAGTTTTTTACTTTTCCTAATTTTAGATTACTACTATTTCTTATACATTCAAGTGGTGATGTTTTAGCTGATTTAATAGCTGGAAATACTGCTGATACAAATATTGTAAATATTACAATTACTGCACTTACTACTATTACGTATGGGTTATAAACTAATCTTAAATTCATATTTCCAATTTGTGAATTATTAAATAATGCTTGTATCAATTTTAATACTAAATCAATAGCAAAAGTACCTATTATTAACCCCAATGGTATTCCTATTAAACTAACTATAATAGCTTCTATAAATACTAATTTCATAACTTGATTTTTAGTAGCACCTATAGAATTTAATATTCCGAATTGTTTTCTTCTTTCACTTATTGATATGCTAAATGAGTTATACACTGTAGCTATTGTGCATATAACAACTAATACTATTACAATAAATATTGCTATACTTACTGCTTTATCAATATTTGCATAAGCACTTGCACCTTTTAATCTTAGTAAAGGTTCATTAAATGATAGATTCTTATAATGTACACTGTTATCATTATTTTTCTCATCTAAACTATTACTTTCAACTTCTTCTTCTTTTAACCCTAAGTTTTTTGCTATAGATTCTGATATTTCATAAATTTCTTTTGGGTTATTGGCTAATACACCTACTTTTAATATATCCTTTTTGGATTTACTATTTACATCTAAGTATGTTATTGAACTTACAACATCATTACCTATATCATTTTTAGGTTTTTTCATAATACCAACTATTTTAAAATCTTTACTTTGTTTATTTACTATAGTTTCATGATCCCATACTATTGGATCTTCTAGATTTTTTCCATCTGCTGATATTCTTTTTCCAATTTCTAATGTTATATTATCTCCTATTTTTTTATTAATTAAAGGTATAGCACTTTCACTTAATACTATTTCACTATTATTTTTAGGAAGTTTACCTTCTTTTAGTTTTACTTGATAACTTTCAAAAGTATTTTTATCATATTCTTTTACTTCAACCAAGTTTTTATTTTTATTATTTAATTTTGAATATCCTAAACTATCATACACAAAGTTTTTAGATAAACCTGCACTATTTGTTATAATATCTAAATCATCTTTTTTCACATTATGAAACATAGCATGATAATCTCCCTTATCAGCTATTGTTTCTCTAATCTGATAATCTATAAAACTTTCAACCATATTACCTATCCCACATATTAAAGCTGTAGATAATATTATTCCTATTATTGTAACTATTGTTCTTTTCTTATTTTGTTTTAAATATCTTAAAGTTAAGCTGTAATATAAGTTCATTTATATCACCTCATTAGCTATAATCATTCCATCTTCTATGGATATCACTCTATCTGCTTGTAATGCAATATTATTATCATGAGTTATCATTATTAAAGTTTGATTGTATTTTTTTACCGATAACTTTAAAAGTTCAATTACCTCCTTAGAGTTTTTGCTATCTAAGTTTCCTGTTGGCTCATCTGCTAGAACTATTGCTGGTCTATTTATAAGGGATCTACCTATAGAAGTTCTTTGCTGTTGTCCTCCACTTAATTCATTTGGAAGGTGATTTTCTCTTTCTTTTAATCCTAAAGTTTTTAATAAATCATTTAAATATGCTGTTTCTATTTTTCTATTATCAAGTTCTGCTGGTAGTAGTATATTTTCCTTTACACTAAGTACTGGTATCAAATTATAAAATTGATATATAATCCCTATATTTCTTCTTCTAAATATGGATAAGTCTTTTTCTTTTAAGTTGTATATATCTACATCATTTATAAATACATTTCCACTAGTTGGTTTATCAACTCCACCTAATAAATGAAGTAAAGTACTTTTCCCACTTCCACTAGGTCCTACTATTGCAACAAATTCCCCTTTATTTATTGATAAATTAATATTTTTTAAAGCATCTACTTTTGCTTCTCCCGTGCCATAACTCTTTGTTAAATTTTCAACTTTTAAAATTTCCATATAACCTTTACTCCTCATTTTGTAAATTTCACCTTATTTAGTTCATAATACTTATGTTACTTTTAATTTCTTAACTTAATTTTAAAGATATAAAATTACTTTAAAGTGAATTAAATATTACAAATTAGTCACTTAGATTTTATGGAATATTATATTAAACTGAGTTCCTTTGTTTTTTTCACTTTTGACATAAATATCACCATTTTGTCCTTCAATTATAGACTTTGCCATAGCTAGTCCAATACCTACGCTATCTTCTTTTGAACTACTTTTTCCTTTGTAAAATCTTTTAAATATATGAGGTAAGTCTTTTTTATCTATCCCTTCTCCACTATCTTTTATTACAATTTCTGTGTATAAATAATTTTCTTCATAACTAATATCTAAGCTTCCACTAGAAAAAGTATGTTCTACACAATTTTTAATGATATTAACTAAAGCTTCTATAGACCAATTCATATCTCCTAAAAACATAGCTTCACTATCACCATTTATACTCACATCTATATTTTTAAGTTCTATTGGAATTAAACTTGGCTGAATAGACATTTTTATTAATTTTTTAACATTTACTTTTTCACTTTTAAAATTTATTACTTTAGCTTCTACTTTCGAAAGTTTTAGCATGCTTTTTATCAGCCATTCCATTCTATTTAACTGAGATTTTATCTTTTCTAAAAACTCTATTTTAGATTCTTCTGGCAGGTCATCATACATTAAGTCATTAAGTATTATAAGTGATGTCATAGGTGTCTTTAACTGATGTGAAATATCAGAAATAGTATCATTTAGAAATATCTTTTCCTTACTTAAAAGTTCTACTTTTTCTTTAAGTATATTAGTCATTTTCAAAAGTTCCGTTTTAAGAAGACCTATCTGACCTTCCTGATTTTTATTTTTCATCTCAAATTTTTTACCTTCTGAACTATTGTATACATATTCAGTCATATCTTTTATATCACTGTATATAGTCTTAAAATAATGCATAACTAAGATTAAAATAGAAATAAATAGCACAAATATAGATAACAAATTCATACTAAATATATCCTTTATACTACCTCTTATAATTGGCTCATTATTTAATCTTATATTTTTATCATAGCTATATTTTTTTAGTATTTCTTTACCTAAACTTATATCATCTTTTGATTTTCCTTGAGTTACTATTCCTACAATATTATTTTCTAAATTAGGATGCTGAGATAATATAGATCCTATTATAGCTTGATTATTTTCTACTACTTTATCTTTTATTATATTTACACTTATAAAACTAACTCCTACGCAAAGCATTACAGTAATCACAAATAATATAGTGTAATTTTTTATAAAACTTTTTATTTCAGCATTAGATAGAAACACTATTTTCACTTCCGTTCCACTTATATCCTAATCCCCTTACTGTAAGTATGTATTTGGGATGACTTGAATCATCTTCTATTTTTTCTCTAAGTCTTTTTATATAAACAGTAATTGTATTGTCATTTACAAAATCACAAGCAACATCCCATAATTTTTCTAGTATTTTAGTTCTACTTAATACAACATTATTATTTTTAATTAATATTAATAATAGCTTGTACTCAACAGAGGTTAACAAAATTTCCTCTTCACCTTTGTAAACTCTAGCTTCTAAAGTATTTATAGTTAAGTCTTTAAATTTAATTACCTTTTTATTTTCATTGCTACTGCCTTTTCTCCTAAGTACTGCATTCATCCTAGATATAAGCTCCCTAACTCTAAAAGGTTTGGTTATGTAATCATCTCCTCCAATATCTAGCCCCATAACTACATTCACTTCTTCATCACAAGCACTTAAAAATATTATAGGAGTATCTTGAGCTTCTCTAATTTCCTTGCAAAAATCGTAACCATTTCCATCTGGTAGCATTACATCTAAAAGGATTATATTATACTTTTTATCTTTAATACAGGTTCTACTTTTCTCTAAATCATTGCATATATCAATATTAAAGCCTTCTTTCTCTAGTGCATACTTTACTGCAAAAGATATTGCAATATCATCTTCTATCATAAGTACATTTGTCATTTTCTCACCCAATTTCATGTTTATTTTAATCAACGTATAAAGTAATTCAAACTATATATTAGTTTCTTTCAAGTTAGTTAATCCAATCTAATATTTTCATATAACTATTATCATATATTATTTTATTTAAAATCAATGTCGAAGTTTGTATTATATTCGATTTTTTTATATTAATTAAAATAACCTTAAAAAAGATAGTCATTAACAACGTTAAACAAATAGAGATATTATCTGTTTAACATATAAATATAAGCATCTTACTCTTATTTTTTATTTTGTTAATTAATCATTCATTAGATGCATATATAATATTTGAGTAAGAACCCTAAAAATGTTATAATTTTGTAATCGTCAAAATTTACAAAATGCTTTATTATATTAGTATCTGTTTAAATTATTTTAAAGGAGATTAAATATGAGTTTAAAAAAGAGAGTTACGTCAATTATTATATGTTGTACTGTTATATTAGGAAGTTTTAGTTTAGTATTCGCAGATTCTTCAAGAGTTGTTACTTTAGGAGCTAACTTAAGTCCTGATCAAAAACAAACTATGCTAAAATACTTCGGTGTAAATCAAAATGATGCAGTTATACTTGAAGTAAATAACAAAGAAGAAAGAAAGTATTTACAAGGTATAGCCCCTGAAGCTCAAATAGGAACTAAAACTTATTCTTGTGCTTATGTTGAACCTACTAAGGCAGGAAGTGGAATAAACGTAAAAACAGCAAATATTACATGGGTTACTTCAGCTATGATAGCTAGTACACTTGCTAGTTTAGGTATAACTGATGCTAACTGTGTAATAGCTGCTAATTTCCCTGTAAGTGGAACAGGAGCCCTTACTGGTGTAATGAAGGCCTATGAGGATGCTACTGGTAAGCCTCTAGATGAAAACAAAAAGGAAATAGCTACAGAAGAACTAGTTGTAACTGGAGACTTAGGCCAAGATATAGGTCAAGATAAAGCTACAGGAATAGTTAATGATGTAAAAACACAAGTTATTAAAAATAATACTAGCGATACAGTTCAAATCGCAGATACAATAAATAATATTACTAATAACTATAATGTAACATTATCACCTGAGCAACAAAAACAATTAGAAGATTTAATGCTTAAAATTTCTAAGCAAGATTATGACTACGGTAAAATGAAAGATGCTTTAAACAGCGTATCAGATACTGTAAATGAAAACTTAAAAGATCTAGGCGAAAGTGTAAATAATTCAGGTATATTAGATACCGTTAAAGGATGGTTTACTGGAATTGGAGATTGGTTTGCTGGATTAACAGGTTCTAAAGATGAAAATCTAGGTATATTAGAAAACACAAATGATAGTTTACTTGGTGAAAATGCACACATAGATGCTACTAACAAAGATGCTATAAATTTACCTTCTAGCGAACAAGTTGAAGGATTCTTTGGTAAGGTATGGCATTGGTTTACAGGATTATTCAATGGAGATTCTAACAACTCAGAAAATAGTAAAAACAATAATACGACTGAAACAAGTTCTCCAAATGAAAGCCCTGAGCAATCTAATGAATCTAATTCTAATGAAGTTAATAACAATGAAAATGTAGATTTAAATAATAATTCAAATACAAATCCAGTTGAAAACCAAAATAATAACGTAGACAATAATACACAACAAAATAACTAAAATAAAAAGGCAGATAAATTATTATCTGCCTTTTATATTATCCTATAGTCTTTACTAACTCTTCTTCACCTAATATACGCGTTATTCTAACTCCGAAATTTTCATCTACAATTACAACTTGCCCATAACCAATTTTTCTACCATTTACATTGATTTCAACTTCTTGTCCTTCAAATGTATCTAGCTCAATTAAAGACCCTTTTGATAACTCAAATACATCTTTTAATGCTATTTTCGTTCTACCAAGTACCGCACTTACTTTAAGTTCTATATCTAATACTCTATCAAAATTTTCACTCATATGATTACACTTCCTTTTTTACACTATCTGTTATGATAACACCACGCTTATTTTTAATAAGACCTGGTTTGCATTTAAAAGATCTTGCTCCTCCTACATTAAGGTCTATATCTCCATCTATTTTAGTATCTAGAGTTATAACATCTCCAAGCTTTAAGTCTAATAACTCTTCTACACTTATTTCAGTTCTACCTAATACTGCAATCATTTCTGCACTTGTTCCACAAATTTTATTATAAATAGCATTTGTGAATTCAAAGTCATATTCAATATTTTTACTTTTAAAAAGTCTTTTTGGCTCTAATTGCTCTAATACTGGTTCCATACAACTGTATGGGTTGCAGAAAGACATTCTACCTACTTCTTTATTTCCATCCATCATTCTCATGTGAGATATTAATACTGACTCACTAACTGGATATTTTTTACTAGAACCTACATTTGTGTAAACATTAGAAACCTCTCTATGATCACAACCTTCAAATATATGCATTTTAGTTAAAAACTTACTACCTATATAAGATATTAACTCTCGGTCTACTTCTGTTAACTCTCTATTGTAATCACTGAATACTCCATCTCCTCCAAGTATTAAATCTACAAATGTAAGCGCAACACTCTTATCAATTTGATATATAAGACCTTGAATTAGTGGCTGTATTGAATGTTCAATAATTACTGAGTCATTAGAGATCATATTCATAAACTCTTCGTAGTTTGTTTGTTCTATTTTTTCTAATTTACACACTATATTAGGTCTTTTTAATTCATAAGCTACAAATAAATTTATATTCTTACAAAATTCTTCTTCTATTATAGATAAGAATCTCATATTTCCTGTAGAATATCTTTGCGGCTTTTTAAAGTCATATACAACAATTCCTTGGCTCATAATATATCTTTATCTCCTCTATAAATTTCATTACTTTAAAAGGTCATATACAGTTTTCTTACTTTAAAGACTATAAATAAATCTTTGGATAATATAAAATAACCTCTTATACTTTAATTTTATAACTTAGATAAAGCTGATACTATGATTTCCTCTTTAAATGGCTTTACTATAAATCCTTTTGCTCCATATATTATAGCTTCTTTCATTCTAGCTTCTTGTCCTAATGCTGAAACCATTACTACAGAAGCTGCTGGATCAATTTTTTTAATTTCTCTTAATGCTTGTAAACCATCCATTTCTGGCATAGTTATATCTAGTGTTACTATATCTGGCTGTAATTCTTGGTATTTTTCAATAGCCATTACTCCATTTTCCGCTTCTCCTACTATTTCAAAATCATAATTTTGAAGCATCGTACGTATAGACATACGCATAAATGCTGCATCATCAACTATTAATACTCTTTTCATAATTTCTTCCTCCATTTATGTCAATTATTATCTTTTTTTATTTTATATTTTTCTATACACTGATGGTTTAACTCTTTGAAAATCAGTTTGCAGGTTAGATAAATTTTCTGACATACCAATAATTAAATACCCTCCAGGTTTAAGCGAGTCATATAATCTTTTTATTAATCTTTGCTTTGTAGGTGTATCAAAGTATATCATTACATTCCTGCAAAAAATAACATCATATTTGCATTTTTCCCAACCTAAACTATTATTTAAATTAAAGTATTTAAAATCAATTAACTGTTTTACACTATCATCAATTACATAGTTTTTTTCACTTACTTTTTTAAAAAAACTCTTTTTCCATACAGCTGGCAATTTTGATATTTTATCTTCTGAATAAATGCCAGCCTTAGCTTGTTTTAATACATTATCAGAAATATCTGATGCAGTTATATTAACTTTAAATTTTGAACTTTTTCCAAGTATAGATGATACTAACATAGCAATACAATAAGGTTCTTCTCCTGTAGATGATGCTGCTGACCAAATTTTAATTCCGCCAGCATGAGGCCTTTTTAAACTAGGCATTATTATTTCATTTTTTAAAAAGTCATAATGTTGCTCTTCTCTCATAAAATATGTAAAATTTGTAGTAAGCTTCTCTACAAGTGTTGATGCTTGTTCTCCTGTGCTATCTTTCATTAAATTATCTATATAACTTTTAAAATCCGTAAATCCTAATTTTTTTACCATTAATAGTAATCTGGTTTCTATTAATGTTCTTTTATTTTCTAAGTTTATTCCATAGTTGTTATACATATAATTTTTTAAGCGTAAAAAATCTTGATTAGTTAGTTCCATCGTTAGTATCCTCTATAATTTTAACTAAAGAATCGCAGTCTAATATCATTTGAACATCATCATTAATTTCACTAACACCTTTTATAAAGTTTTGTTTGTAATCGTCTTTACTTGAGTTCATTTTCATAATTTGGTTAGGTAAAATAGTAATAACTTCATTTACTGCGTCAACAATCAGTCCAATTTTTTCCATACCATTCTCTATTATAATTATACACGTTCTTTCATTATAGTCTATAGGTTCTATATCAAATCTCATTCTAGCATCCATAACAGGTATAATATTACTTCTTAAATTTATAATACCCTTCATATATTCAGGAAGAAAAGGAAC
This sequence comes from Paraclostridium bifermentans, assembly GCF_019916025.1. NCBI lineage: Bacteria > Bacillati > Bacillota > Clostridia > Peptostreptococcales > Peptostreptococcaceae > Paraclostridium > Paraclostridium bifermentans. Next base: position 2,336,331 of record NZ_CP079737.1, read on the forward strand.
CTTTGTTATTGGCAATACCTCAATAATTTCTATAATGTAATTTGATGATAATGCGTATTTTTGACCGTTTATAATAAATACCATATATAAATCATCAATTTTGCCCTCTATTATTTCATCATTTGCATTCACAAATAATACACCCTCCTTTTAAATAACTTTTTCGCGTTTTCCAACACTCTTAATAGTTAGCTTATTTGTAAGAGTATCAAAGACAATAGTCCTTCCACAAGAACCTAATACATCTTCAGAAACAATAGAAATATTCAACTTAGCTAATGTCTCTTTGCATGATTTTACATTTTTTTCTCCAATGGTAAAAATACTACTACCAGAGTTTTTAAAATTAAACATATGTGCACCACCAGCTAACTTAGCTTTTATAAGTCTTTGGTTAGCCCCGGATTTTATCATTTGCTCATATAATAAATAAATTCCACTATCTGCATATTTCGATTTATTATCCATTTTCTTATCAACCTTTGAATCTGGAAGTAAAATATGTACTAATCCTGCAATTTTATTTATTTCATCATACAAAACAACTCCACAACATGACCCAAGTCCAACCGTCATTATTTTTTCTGGTGCTCTTACAATGTTAGATTCTGCTATTCCTACTGTTATAATTTTCATTAACTGTTCTCCTAACAAGCAAAACCTAATGAAGATAGTAATTTCTCACATGACTCAACTTTAGGAATAAAGTAATATTTACCTTCTATATTATTATCTGTTGTAAAGAAATCAGTTTCTATACATAGTATTGAATCTGAAACTGGACCATATAGTGATATAGGTAGATTCATAATTGCTCTAACCATATCTACACTAAAATACGGAATAGAAGGATCAATACTTAAACTAGTCATATCTGATATTGCTGTTAAATATGTACCACATAATATGTTACAAATTTCTCCTATTGAACTTAATTCTTTACGCACTAAATCATAATCTTCTTTATCAAATTCTAAATTAGTTCCAGTTACTTTCGATAATAAATTAATAGCAGAATCAAGTTTCATTATAACTAGTATAAAGCCTTCCATATCTCCTGATAATTGTAAAACAGTTCCTACAACTAACTCTTCTGGAGAGTCATAACTATTAGTTATATCTGAAAAACTGATTAAATCACTCTTTGGGATTCCTATATCTACAATCTCATTCAACATCATACCTAATGAAGTAGATGCATTTCCTGATCCTATATTACTAATTTCTCGAAATACATTTAATTTATCACATTCAAAGTTCATATATACCTACTTTCTATCTACTCTTTATCTCTTATTGTAGATTCTGATCTTTTTAATTGATTTAGTATTGCATTTGGTATCATATCTAAAGAAGTTTCTTTCAAAACTGCTCCAATATTTTTTGCTGCCATAGGCATTCCATAAACAACACACGAATGCCTATTTTGCCCTAATGTATATCCACCTGCATTCTTTATATCAAGTAGTCCTTTAGCTCCATCGGATCCCATCCCAGTTAAAATAATACCTATAGTATTTTTTTTCGAAGCTTTTGCTACTGATTGAAATAAATAATCTACTGAAGGGCAGTGTCCAGTGACTTTTTCACCCTCTTTAATTTCTAATACATATTTATTATTTCTTTTTTCAACTCCCATTTGTAAAGCTCCAGGAGCTATATATGCATGTCCACTTAAAATTTCTTGTCCATCTTTACCTTCACATACATTTATAACACACTCTTTATCTAACCGCTCTGCATATCTTTGAGTAAATACAGGTGGCATATGTTGAGTTATTACTATTCCTGGTAAGCCAGCTGGTAACTGTTTTAAAAGTTTTCCAACAGCCTCTACTCCTCCCATGGAAGCTCCAATAGCAATTATATCTGTATTAGATTTACTTTTTATATTTTTTGTCACACTTTTTTTATTTGCAACAGTATTAGGTTTATTTAAATTATTTCTTGAATAATTATCTTTAACTAGTTTAGCTACAGATGCCTCTTTTATTTTGCTCGCTAATTCATTTGCAAAATTGTTCATTCCTCTTGAATCTGGTTTTTCTACAAATCCAACTGCCCCTGCATTTATTGCCTCAAAGCATCTATCATCTGCACCACTTATAACAATAGTTGGTATTGGACATTGTTCCATTAAAATTTTTAAAAACTCAATACCACTCATGCCTGGCATTTCAATGTCTAATGTCAATACGTCTGGTCTTAGTTCTATTATTTTATCTCTAGCTTCATAAGGGTCTTTAGCTGTTCCTACAATCTCTAATTCTGAAAATTCTTGAAGATACTTAGCTATGACACGACGAAATATACTAGAATCATCAATTATTAGAACTTTTATTTTTTTATTTACTTCCATATAACGTCTCTCCTTCTGAGTATTTACGATGTCTTATAACTTTAGTTTGATCTTTTTTATTACTCACTTATAATTGCATTTGCATCAATTATCAAGCTAATAGATCCATCTTCTAATATAGAACATCCAGACATATATGATTGAATTTTTTCAAATTGCGTTAATAATTCTGGTATAGGTTTTATTACCACTTGTTGCTGTCCAATAATTCCATCAACAATAATACAAACATTACCTATTTCAGATTCAACTAAAATCATAATTCCATTGTCATTTTTTTCAGTATCTATTCCTAATATGTTTGATAGTCTTCTAATCTCATAACAGTTTCCTCTTATTATACTGTGTTCTTCTCCATTTGGATTTTTAACTATCTCATAAGCACCTTCTCTAAATACTTCTTTTATGTTAAGTGATGGTATTATATATATTTCATTACCTACTCTAACTTTCATTCCATCAACAATTGCTAAAGTTAAAGGAATTCTAATTACTATATTAGTACCTTGTCCTTTTTCACTATCAATAGCTATCGAACCTCTTAGTTGCCTTATGTTAGTATATACAACATCCATTCCAACTCCTCTACCAGAGTACTCACTTACAGCTTCCTTTGTAGAGAATCCAGGTGCTAGTATAAAGTTATAAGCTTCTTTATCACTTATTTCATCTATACTTTTACTTGTAATTCCTTTTTCTATAGCCTTTTTAACAATTGCTTCTTTATTTAATCCTCTACCGTCATCTTTTATTATTATAACTACATCTCCGCCAGTGTTTTTAGCTTCTAATAGTATAGTTGCTTTCTCTGGTTTTGAAGTTTGTTGACGTTCCTCTGGAGTTTCTATTCCATGGTCCATACTATTTCTAATCATGTGCATTAATGGGTCCGATATGTTCTCAAGAATATTTTTATCAACTTCAGTTTGATCTCCCACTAATTTTAACTCTACTGATTTACCAGTTTTTCTGCTCATATCTCTTACAACTCTTTGCATTTTTGTAAAAGTTGAAGATATAGGAACCATTCTCATAGACATTACTACATCTTGTAATTCAGTTGTTAACTGATGTAATCTTCTAGCTTGCTTTTCAAAATTATCACGATTGAAATTTTCTAGCTGAGATTGTTTTTCTACCATAGATTCAGTTGTTACAATCTCGCCTACTAAGTTCATCAACATATCAATTTTACTTATATTTACACTTAGGTAGTTATTCTTGCTATGTGTGTGATGTTGATTTTCCTCTTGTTTTGAATCTTTTTTTACAGACTTATTTTCATCATTTGCTTTTTCATTTTTTTCTTCTTTATTAGGTTTGTTTTCTTCTTCAATATGTTGAATTTTTTCTTCAACAACTATTTCTTCTTTTATTTCCTCTGTTTTAACTTCAGGAATAATAGTTTCCTCTATTACTGTCGCAGCTATTTCTTCTTCAAATGTTTCTTTACTTGAAGAACTTATATTAAATACACTCTCTAATTCATCTGCATCTGTAACTTCTTGTATTTCTAAACTTTCTAAGAACATAGTTTCTTTTATGCATTGTTCTATTGACTCTTTTTCTTCTTGTGTACTTAAATATATTCTAAATCCATCATTTATTATTTCATTATCACATTCAACTTCTAAGTTTTCGGGAATTGTTTTTATAAATGAACACTTACTTTCTATCATAGCAAGTACTCCTAGAGCTCTAATTCCCTCCATGCCGCAACCATTTTCAAATGAAACTTTAGCATAAAACTGTTTTTCTCCATCCTTAGGCATTTTTATCTCAATTTTTTCTTCTAACTCACTACTTTGCGCTATATCTTTTTCTTCACTTTCAGACTCTTCTTTTAATAACCCTCCTACTCTTTCAAGTAGTTCATCTATACTGGCTTCTGGAAGTAATCCATCCTGAACATTTAATATTTCTTCCTTTAAAAAATCTATACTTACTAAAACTACATCAACTAGTTCTTCCCACTTATTGTTAGAAAGTTCTCTTCCATTTCGTATTTCATCAAAAACATCTTCTATGCTATGTGTAAGCTTAGTTAAACTATCATATCCCATCATAGCTGAAGACCCTTTAATAGTATGCATTGCACGGAAAATTTCTTCAATTTCTTCTTTTCCTAATTTTCCTGTATCAGATTGCCCAACAAGTAGAATTTCTTCTAATTGTTCTAGTAATTGCATATTTTCATGAACATAAAATTCATTTAAAGAATCCATTCCGCTCATACTCTGTCTCCTTTATTAATTAAACTTTTAAATTTTTAATCATTCGTAGCAAAATAATTTACTTCGTTTTTGTTAAAATCTATATTTTTATTTGAATCTCTTAAAACAAACTTATCTATAAGTGATTTTAGCATTTGAGCTTGTCCACTTAATTCTTCACTTGCTGCTGCACTTTCTTCTGATGTTGCTGAATTTGTTTGTACAACTTCAGAAATTTGATCTACACCTACTGTAACTTGAGCAATTGAATTAGCCTCATCTTCAGATGCTTTTGCTATATCATTAACTAGTGCAGTAGTTTTGCTTGTTGTATTTATTATTTTTTGAAGCGACTGAGCTGTGTTATCTACAATTTTTGTTCCATTTTCTACTGCTTCTATTGAATTTTCAATTAATGTAGATGTATTTTTCGCTGCTTCTGCTGATTTTGCTGCTAGATTTCTTACTTCATCTGCAACTACTGCAAATCCTTTACCAGCTTCTCCTGCTCTTGCAGCTTCTACTGCTGCATTTAATGCTAATATATTAGTTTGGAATGCTATATCATCTATTGTTTTTATTATTCTTCCTATTTCATTAGATGTAAATGATATATCTTCCATTGCTTTAACCATTTCTTTCATTTGCTCATTACCATCTTTAACTTGATTAGCTGCATTTACAGTTAATGAGTTAGCTTTTTTTGCATTTTCTGCAGTTCCTTTTATTTTTTCAGATATTTCATTTATAGTAGAAGATAATTCTTCAATTGCACTTGCTTGTTCTGTTGCTCCTTGTGATAACATTTGAGATCCACTAGCAACTTGATCTGATGCAGCTCCAACCTCTTCAGATGCTATGTTTATTTGTTCCATTGTTTCGCTTAAATCATTTGTTATCTTACTTATAGATTTTTCAATATATTTAAAGACTCCTATATATTCAGCTTTAGTATCTGTATTGAAATTTCCCGATGAAACATCACCTAAAACTCTAACAGTATCTTCTATAATATCTTTTATTTTATTGCTCATTTGAGTCATGCTATTTGATAAAACCCCTAATTCATCCTTTGACTCATAATTTAAATCAATATCAAAATCTCCAATAGCCATTTTATTAGCAGCTACTTCTAATTCTTCAATTGGTTTTTTTAAGCTCTTTGTAATGTAAATACATATAATAGCTCCTGATACTATACTAATAACATTTAAAGTTGTTGATATAATTTGTGAAGTTTTCACTGATGCAGATACATTCTTATCAAAATCATTCCCTATTTTTTCAGCCTCTTTAAAAAGATTTTCTGATGTTTCTGTACATGCAGTAAATACTTGTGCATATCCAGTAAGATCTATTTCAGTCATAGGTCCTTTAAAATTTGGTTGTTGAGTTGTATTATATATTTTTTCATACTCTTGCTTTAATTGTTTTGCATCTTCCTCGATACTATCAAGATATTGACTAATTTTTTTATTTTCTATAGCTTTTTCAGGTCCACTTCTTATATTTTGAATTGTTTTTTCAAGACTATCAAACTCTGCTAAAACTAACTTTCTTGTTTCTACGTGCTCATTATCTGCAAATCCACCATTTATTCTTCTTGAAATTCCAACTAAATCTCTACGTATTCCCATGGCATCAGTTGTTAATTCATATGGTCCTTCAAATAACTCGTGACTTACTCTCCCTGCTTCTTTCAAATTATATAATGTATATAAATTTGAAACTGTTGTAAGCACTAATAAAATTACAAAACAGATACCTAACTTTTTACCTATTTTTAAATCCTTCATGTGTATGCCTCCCCGTACTTCATTTTGAATAAAGTTAATAAAATTAGTTCATTTAATAAAACAGTTTATCTTATTTTTTATACGGATAAATACATGCATACTTTAGAATATAATTATATAAATAAAAATTTTTTTCACTTTGAAATTAATTTTTCTATTCACAAAAATAGAAGCCTCAAAGCTTCTATTTTTTATAAATATTTATTAAGAATATTTAACTTTTAATATTAATTTCTAGCTAAGACTTGCTCATCATCTCTAGAAAAACTTATATTATTCTTAAGTTTATTTTCATCCTTTATTTTAAAATTCTCTATTAAAGATTTTAACATTTGAGCTTGTCCATTTAACTCTTCACTTGCTGCTGCACTTTCTTCTGATGTTGCTGAGTTTGTTTGTACAACTTCAGAAATTTGTTCAACACCTAATGTAACTTGAGATATTGAATTAGCTTCTTCTTCAGACGCTTTAGCTATATCATTTACCAATTTAGCTGTTCTATTTGCTGTATTTATTATTTTTTGAAGCGATTCTGCTGTATTATCTACAATTTTCGTTCCATTTTCTACTGCTTCTATTGAATTTTCAATTAATGTAGCTGTATTTTTTGCTGCTTCTGCTGATTTTGCTGCTAGATTTCTTACTTCATCTGCAACTACTGCAAATCCTTTACCTGCTTCTCCTGCTCTTGCTGCTTCTACTGCTGCATTTAATGCTAATATATTAGTTTGGAATGCTATATCATCTATTGTTTTTATTATTCTTCCTATTTCAGTTGATGTAAATGTTATATCTTCCATAGCTTTAACCATTTCTTTCATTTGGTTATTACCTTCTTGAACTTGTTTTGCAGCATTTAAAGATAGTGAATTAGCTTGCTTAGCATTTTCAGATGTATCTTTAATCTTTTCAGATATTTCAGAAATAGTTGAAGATAACTCTTCAATAGCACTTGCTTGTTCTGTTGCTCCTTGTGATAACATCTGAGATCCACTTGCAACTTGATCCGATGCAGCTCCAACCTCTTCAGATGCTATATTTATTTGTTCCATTGTTTCACTTAAATCAGTTGTTATTTTCCCTATAGAATTTTCAATTTGTTTAAAAACGCCTATATATTCTGCATTTGTCGCTACATTGAAATTTCCTGATGCAACTTCGCCTAAAACTCTAACTGTATCTTCTATAATATCTTTTATTTCATTACTCATTTTAACCATACTGCTTGATAAAGTTCCTAATTCATCCTCTGATTCATAATTAACATCAATATCAAAATCTCCACTAGACATTTTATTAGCTGCTACTTCAAGTTCTTCTATAGGTTTCTTTAAACTTCTTGTTATATATACACATATAACCACACCTATTATTACTGAAATAATATTTAATGCTATAGATATTGTTCTTGAAGTTGACGATGTTTCTTTCACACTTTGATTAAATTGAGTTCCTAATTTTTCTGCATTTTCATTTAATTTTACAGATTGATCAACACAAGAACTATATACATCCCAATACTTTGTATTTTGTGCTGTCATTTCTTCAGCATGTTTATAATCTTTTTTTTCTAAAAATGCATAAACTTGTTCATATTCATTTTTTAAGTTATCCATTGAACTTCTTAAATTACTAATTGATGTCTGGCTATTTTTTACAAGTTCACTTTCTTCACCTGAAAAAGATTTTTCAATTAAATCGATTCTTTTATTTACACTCTCAAAATCTTCTAAAATTGTTTTTCTATACTCCACTGGCTGTTCTCTAAGAATTGAATTACCTATATTTCTACCTATTGAAACTAAATCTCTACGTATCCCCATACTTTCTGTTGTGACCACATACGGTCCTGTAAATAAATCATTATTTAATTTTTCAGATTTTTTTAAGTTTGATATAGAATAAAGATTTGCAGCTACCGTAACTAATAATACTGCAATAAAAGACAAACTTAATTTTTTACCTATCTTTAAATTTTTCATATTTAGCCCTCCTTGCTTTAACTTTGCTGATATTACAAATCAAAATAATTTGCTCTATCTTTATACGGATAAATACATATATGCTTTAGAGTTTAATTATCGGAAATTAGACTTATTAAATATTAAAATATTTTTATTCAATAATTGTTTACTTTAAACTAACTACTATATATTCAAATATTTTTTCTTAGCATAAATAAAAAAAAGAAGCTTTAAAGCTTCTTTTTTAAATAATTTATTTAATAATTATTAAATGCTAATTCATTTTCTTCATCTTCATTAAAATTCATATTGTTATTTGATCTATTTACACCTTTCAAGCTAAAGTTATCTATAAGTGATTTTAACATTTGTGCTTGTCCATTTAACTCTTCACTTGCTGCTGCACTTTCTTCTGATGTTGCTGAGTTTGTTTGTACAACTTGTGATATTTGATCTACACCTAACGTTACTTGATTTATAGAGTTTGATTCATCCTCTGATGCTTTTGCTATGTCATTTACTAAAGAAGTAGTTCTATTAGTCGTACTTATTATTTTTTGAAGTGATTCTGCCGTATTATCTACAATTTTTGTTCCATTTCCTACTGCTTCTATTGAATTTTCAATTAATGTAGCTGTATTTTTTGCTGCCTCTGCTGATTTTGCTGCTAGATTTCTTACTTCATCTGCAACTACTGCAAATCCTTTACCAGCTTCTCCTGCTCTCGCCGCTTCCACTGCTGCATTTAATGCTAATATGTTAGTTTGGAATGCTATATCATCTATTGTCTTTATTATTCTTCCAATTTCATTTGATGTAAATGTTATATCTTCCATTGCTTTAATCATTTCTTTCATTTGATCATTACCTTCTTGAACTTGTTTTGCCGCATTTAAAGTTAAAGAGTTAGCTTGCTTTGCATTTTCTGAAGTTCCTTTTATCTTTTCAGATATTTCATTTATAGTAGAAGATAATTCTTCTATTGCACTTGCTTGTTCTGTTGCTCCTTGTGATAACATTTGAGATCCACTAGCAACTTGGTCTGATGCAGCTCCTACTTCTTCAGCTGCAGTATTTATCTGCTCCATTGTCTCACTTAAATCAATTGTTATTTTATTTATAGAGTTTTCAATATATTTAAAAACACCTATATAATTTGCATTTGTCTCTGTATTAAAGTTCCCTGATGCAACATCTCCTAAAACTCTAACTGTATCAGTTATAATTTCTTTTATTTCCCTACTCATTTTATCCATACTACTTGATAAAGTTCCAAGTTCATCTTTCGATTCATAACTTACAGAAATATCAAAATCTCCACTAGCCATTTTATTAGCAGCTATTTCAAGTTCTTCTATAGGTTTCTTTAAACTTCTTGTTATGTATATACATATTATTATACCTACCGCTATAGCAAAAACACTACTAGCTATTGATATCGCAGTAGCTTTTGAAGAAATTTCTTTTACCTCTTTATTAAATTCTATTCCTCTAGCCTCTGCCTTTTCATTAAGAGCTGTTGCTGTTTCAACACACTTGTTATACACTTCCCAGTATGGTGTATTTTTTTCAGTTATTTTTATAGCACCATTGTAGTCCCCTCTTTCCATAGCAGATTGAACTATTTCAAATTGTTCCCTAAATTTTACAATAGATGATTCAATGTCATCTATTAACTTTTTATCTCCATCAAATGAACTTCTAAGCAACTTTATATTTTCCTCAACACTATCAAAGTCTTCTCGTACTATCTTCCCATAATATTCTGGACTTTTTTCTATCATTGCATTTCCCATATTCCTACCAATAGAAACTAAATCCCTACGAATTTTCATCGTTTGATTTGTTGATTTATAAGGTCCTTCAAATAACTGATTACTTAGCTTTTCTGATTTTTTCAGGTTATTTATGGCATAAAAATTTGCACATGCTGTAATAATTAATAAAATACCAAAAGATATAATTAATTTTTTACTTATTTTCCAGTTTCTCATAAACGTATCTCCTTACCCCTTAATTTTTAATTTATTTGTAATTATGATACGGACAAACGTTTTAACACTTTAGATTTTATTTATCAAATAAAAATAAAAAAAGGCTTATAAAGCCTTTTTTTATTTTTTTATCTATTTAGTTTTTATTCCAAAGAATTCTTTTGTATCATTCATAAATTTAGTGAAATCTGATTTTACATTTTCATCAACTTTCAATGTATCACTTAGTCCTTGTCTAAATTCCACTTCTGATTTAGACATTAAATCATTTGGTATTTCACCTAATTTTTTTATTCTAGTATCTAATTCTTTACTTAATTTTTCTGATTCAGATATTAATTTATCATTCATTTCTTTTACTTTAGCATCTTTAGTGTCAACTTTTTTTAGTGATGTTGTAAATTCATCGACTTGCTTCTTGCTTTCTTCATAATTTTTCTTTAAATCTGCTACATATTTTTCATTTCCTGGGTAATCTTTTGTAGCTTCATCTACTCTTATTTGCTCATAACCATTGTAGTTGTCCAATCTAGCCATATTAGTTTGATATAATTTACCAAACTCTGTTTTGTAATTTTCTAAAGTCATATCCTTATACATGTTATCTTGATTTTGAGTTGTTGATTGTGTTACTTTTTTTTCTTCTGTTTTTTCTGCTGTTTTATTTGTACATCCTACAGCTCCAAAAGTAAGTACTCCTATTAATCCTAGCATTACCAGTTTTGAATATTTCATGATTTACCTCCAAGTTTATTTGTTTAATTCTATATTTAAATAACTTTTTATACTTTTTATAGAATTTTCAAACTTATCCGTAATTCTCTCAGATATTTGAAAATTTGATTCTATATAATCTATAAAACTATCTGAATCTAAAGAATGTTTTTCGCTGGGGATGGATTCCAAAGCATTTATCTTACTATTTATTTCAGCTATTAAAGTATTGCTATTTTCTACTAAATCATTATTCATATCCGTGAGCTTTAAATCTTGCATTACCAAATTATTCATATCTTTCTTAAATCCTGATATATGCCTTTCACATATTCCTAGTAAATTTTTGTATTCATCAAGATAGTCTGTATTACTTGTTAGTTCTTGATTTTTCAAAAACTTTTCAGCATTATCAAATTCTTCTATATATAGAGGTTCTATATATTTTTTATATGAATTAGTAAATTGCTCATTATATTCAAAGATGCTTAATCCATTTTGATTAACACTTTCATTATTGTTTGAATTATGATTAGTACTTTTATAAAAACTACATCCACCTAATAAAACATTACCAATTATGATACAAATCATTGATAATATTTTAATATTACGCATAAAAATTCTCCTTCCAACAGACTACATTCATATTATCTCTATAAAATCAAATTTTATTTATCTAAATGAAATATTTATTTTTTCACTTTAACAAAGTACTTTGTATGAAGAAGTTCATGTGCCTTATGACTCAATGGTTTACCTAAATATTTATCATAAATAGCTTGTACCGCTGGGTTTTCCTTTGATACTCTTAAATCAGATGATTTATCTATGTTGTTTAATCCCTCTGCTCTTTTTTCTATACTTTCAATTCTTTTTTTAGCTTTAGGTTGACCTCCGCCACCTACACATCCACCTGGACACGCCATTATTTCTATTGCATGGAAAAATTCTTCTTTAGCTCTTATTTTATCTAGCATTTTACCAGCTTCCTTTAGTCCATATGCAACTCCTATTCTAAGCTTTATTCCATCTACTTCTAGGTCACATGATCTAAATGAATCCCATCCTCTTAAGCAAGTAAATTCTACATTTTCTAACTTTTTACCAGTCATGTTTTCTATTGCTGTTCTAGTTGCAGCTTCAATTACACCACCAGTTCTTCCAAATATTATTCCAGCTCCTGTATATTCACCTAAAACTTGATCTATTTCTTGATCCTCAATTTCTTTTAAATCAATTCCTGAGTCTTCAAATATTTTTATAAGTTCTCTAGTCGTTATAACATAATCTACATCATAGTTTAGACCTCTTGAAAATTCATGTCTTGATGCTTCATACTTCTTAGCTATGCATGGCATTATAGCTACAGAGGTTACTTCATCTCTGCTAAGTCCTTTTTCTTCTTTAGCCCATAAATCTTTAGCAACTGTAGCAAACATCTGCATTGGTGATTTTGCACTTGATGGAACATCTAACATATCTCCGTAGTTTTGTTCTATAAATTTAACCCAAGCAGGACAACAAGATGTAAGTATTGGAAGCTTAACATCTTCATCCCCTGCGAAGTGTTTTTCTAATCTTTCTTGTAGTTCCGCTGCTTCTTCCATTATTGTAAGGTCTGCTGCCCAAGTAGTATCAAATACATAGTCTACACCTAACTTTCTAAGTGCAGCCGCAATTTTTTTCTCAACATTTGTCCCTGGTTCAAACCCAAACGCTTCTCCTATAGCTACCCTTATAGCTGGTGCCATTTGAGTAATTACAATTTTATTAGGAGTAGCTAAATCTCTTAAAAATTTAAGAGTATTATCTCCAGCAGTTATCGCATCAACTGGGCATGATGCTATACATTGACCACAATGAGTACATCTATTGTAGTCAATATAGTGTTGTTCTTTTCTTTCTCCTACTATACAGTCAACAGGACAAGCTCTTTTGCATGCTCCACATCCTATACATTTACCTGTTATTGTAAGCTTAACAAGATTATTACATTGAGCTGTATAGCACTTTTCATCTTCTATATGTTCTTCTATTTCTCCATAAAACTTATCTATTATTTCTTGCATTATATTGTGTTTTTGATTTAAAGTATTTTTTACTTCATTTGCAAGCTCTCTTAATATGAAAATATCTCTCATATTAGATCTGCCTTTACTAATTCTATCTAATATCTTCCACATTTCCATTATTTCATTTTTAACTTTTGCATATTTTTTAAATTTATCATCTTTCATTTTTCCCATTAAGAAATCTATGTAGAATTTAGCATACTGAACTATACAGTCTTCTTGAGAAAGAATTATTATAGTTCTACTACACTCTGAGTTAAACAAAGTAAAATCTAGTTCTTTGTCTAAACTATCTTCTGTTAAAAAACCTCCAAATGGAATTCCTAATTGAGCGGCTTTAAAATCCCTATTTTTTATTATTCCTCCAGCTAAATCTATAATATCCTTAAGTGTTGCACTTTCCGGAACTTCTATAATTCCAGGGTTATTTATTTTACCTGAAATAGCAATCTTTCTACTACTATCAGTAATTTGCTTTAGCTCTTCTTCACTAAACACTGTGAAAACAGATCCCAATGAACTTTGAATTATTGTTGATTTATTATCTCCCATTTTGAACTCTCCTTAAATAGAAATTAAATTTACATTATTAATTAACTTCTCCATTATTGTAACATAATATTCCAATTAATTTTTGTAAAAAAAAAGTTAAGTTGAAACATAATGTCTCAACTTAACTTTTTATTATTTATTAAATTTATCTATCTCATTCAACAACTCTTCAACTAAGTTATCGCCCTTTATTTTTCTGATTATTTCACCTTTTTTAAATAATAATCCTTCCCCTTTTCCTCCTGCAATTCCTATATCTGCTTCTTTAGCTTCTCCAGGACCGTTAACTGCACACCCCATTATAGCAACAGTCATATCCTTATCTACTTTATTGATTTTTTCTTCAACTTCATTTACTACACTTATAAGATCTATATTACATCTTCCACATGTTGGGCAAGATATAACCTTTATTTTATCATTTAGTAAATCCAAGCTTCTAAGTATCTCTTTACCTACTATAACCTCTTCTGTAGGGTCTCCTGTAAGAGATATTCTTATAGTATCTCCTATTCCTTTTAATAAAAGAGCACCTACTCCTATAGAAGATTTTATAGTTCCTTTTTTCACACTTCCTGATTCTGTTATCCCTATATGAAGAGGGTAATCAACTTTTTTAGATATAAGTTCATATGCCTCTATAGTTTTGTAGATATCAGATGATTTAAGCGATATAACAATATTGCAAAAATCTAAATCTTCAAGTATTTTAACATGCCCAAGAGCACTTTCTACAAGAGCTTCAGCTGTAGCAGATCCATACTTTTCTAGAAGTTCTTTTTCTAATGAACCTCCATTTACACCTATTCTTATTTTAAGATTTTTTTCTTTACATTTATTTACAACCATCTTAACTTTCTCTATACTACCTATATTTCCTGGGTTAATTCTAACTCCATCAACCCCTTGGTCAATAGCCTCTAAAGCTAATCTATGGTCAAAATGTATATCTGCAATCACAGGTATATTTACATTTTTCTTAATTTCACCTATATTTTTAGCAGCTTCCATATCTGGAACAGCAACTCTAACTACATCACATCCAACTTCTTCTAATCTTTTAATTTGTTCTATTGTAGCTTTTGCATCTCTTGTATCTGTATTTGTCATAGATTGTATAGATATAGGATTGTTCCCACCTATCTTTAAACTTCCTACACTAACTTCTCTACTAAGTCTTCTTTCGTAACTCATAATCTCACCTTCACTTTCTAGTAAAACGTTGCTACATTCCAACTAATCTAACTATGTCTTTATATGTTACAAATAACATAAACACCATTAATGCTCCAAATCCAATTAGATTTACCATACCTTCTTTTTCTGGATCTATCTTTTTCCCACCTCTTAAAAACTCTATAAATAAGAAGAATAATCTTCCTCCATCAAGAGCTGGTATAGGAAGTAAATTCAATACCCCTAAATTTAAACTTATTACAGCTGCTAAATATAACACATTAATTACACCTACTTTTGTAGCATCTGCAACTATGCTTATTACACCTATAGGCCCTGCAACTGACCCTTCTAATCCACCTGGTAAATTTCCTGTTATTAATTTCCCTAAAAATGCAATCATTTGACTTAACATAGCTATTGTTGATTTTATAGCCATTCCAAATGATCCCAGAATATCTTTTTTATTTTCTGGATATATACCTATTATATAGTTACCCTCTTTAGACTCTGGAGTAACTTCTACATTTTTTTCTTTTCCATTTCTATCAATAGTTAATTTTAATTCTTTTCCCTTAGAACCTTGAATACTTTTGCTTAACTCATTCCAACTTTTTATATTACTACCATTGATTTCAGTTATAGTATCTCCAGCTTGAATTCCAGCTTTTTGAGCAACACTTCCATCTATAACATTTTTTAGTGTTGTGCTTGGCATTCCTTGATACATGTATATACCAGCTAAAATTACAGCTGTAAGAATTATATTAAAAAATGGTCCTGCAAATAATATACTTGCCCTTTGAAGTATACTCTTATTTCCAAATGCTCTTGGATCATGTGAGTCTCCATCTTCACCTTCCATAGCAACATATCCTCCAAGAGGAAGTAGTCTTATGCTATATACAGTTTCACCTTTTTTAAAGCTATATATTTTCGGTCCCATACCAATAGCAAATTCATGAATTCTAACACCTGCTTTTTTTGCAAATAAAAAGTGTCCAAGTTCATGAATAAAAACTATCACACCAAAAGCTAAAATAGCTATTAATATAGTTATTATATTCATATTTTCACCATCCTATTTTATACACTGTTTTACAAACTCACGGCTCCAATTGTCTATATGTAATATCTCTTCTAATGTCGGTTTTTCTATACTTTTATGTGCTTCTAACGTTTTTTCAATATACTTAGGAATATCGTAAAACTTAATTTTATCTTCTAAGAACTCATTTACTAAAACTTCATTTGCCGCATTTAATACTGCACAATATGTACCTCCCATTTTTAAACTATCATAAGCTAGTTTCAAGCATGGGAACGTATTTAAATCTGGCTTTTCAAATGTTAAACTGCTTAGTTTAGAAAAATCTAATCTTTCAAAATCATTAAGTAGTCTATTTGGATATGTTAGAGCATACTGTATAGGTAATTTCATATCAGGGCATCCCATCTGAGCAATTATAGAGCTATCTACAAACTGAACCATAGAATGTATTATACTTTGGGGGTGAACCACTACATCTATTTTATCCGGTTCTACATTAAATAACCATTTAGCTTCTATAACTTCTAATCCTTTATTCATAAGAGTTGATGAGTCTATGCTGATTTTTCTTCCCATACTCCAATTCGGATGTTTTAATGCTTCATTTTTAGTTACATATTCTAGTTCTTGCTTAGATTTTCCTCTAAATGGTCCTCCTGATGCAGTTAAAATTATACTATCTATTTCTTTGTTATTTTCACCATTTAAGCATTGAAATATAGCACTATGTTCACTATCTACAGGAAGTATATCTACATTTCTTTTCTTCGCCTCTTCCATTACCAATTGACCTGCTGTAACTAAAGTTTCTTTATTTGCAAGTGCTATAGTCTTACCTTTTTTTATTGCCTCAAGAGTAGGCACTAAACCTATCATACCTACTATAGCAGTTAAAAGTACATCTATTTCATCTAAAGATGATATTTGTACCAGGCCTTCCATTCCACTTAAAACTTTTATGTCTATATCGCTTGGTATCATATTTTTTAATGCTTTAGCACTATCTTCATCATATACAGCAGCATACTTTGGTTTAAATTCAATTATTTGTTCTAATAATAAATTTATGCTACTATTTGCAGATATAGCTACTACTTCAAACTTATCTTTATTTTTTCTCACTACATCTAATGTTTGAGTTCCTATAGAACCTGTTGACCCCAATATTGATATTCTTTTCATTGCCTTTGTATTCCTTTCTGATAATTTAAATATTATACAATTAAAGCTTCAGAAACCCCTGAAGCTAAATAAATAAATATATTGCATAATAAACAAATGGTGCTACTAGTATAACACTATCAAATCTATCTAATATACCACCATGTCCTGGTATTAATTTTCCATAATCTTTTATTCCTACGTATCTTTTTATAGCTGATGCAAATAGATCTCCAAATTGTGCTACAATACTTCCTATGCTTCCCACTAAAACCATGTGAGGTATATCTAACTTGAATATATAGCCAAATATTACACAACAAATCGTAGATCCTAAAATTCCACCAATACTGCCTTCGATTGTCTTTTTAGGACTTATTGTAGGTATTAGTTTGTGTTTTCCAAATAAATACCCACTAAAATATGCAAATGTATCTGTCATGAATGATATAATAAATATCAACCATACATAAATTGCACCTAATTTAAAATCATTAATTGTTAAAACTATATAATCTAAAAATATAGGAACATAAAATATTCCGATAAACGTTATAGAAAAATCTATAATATTTTTTTTGCCTGATAAAATATAAATTATTCCTACCAAAAATAGTAAAAATACAATTACATATGTGTATTCATTTTTCAAATTTAAAATATGCTTTAAAGACAAGTATACGGCAAATAAATATCCTAAAATACTTATAGGTTGTATATTCTTACTTTTAAATGCCTTATAAAACTCATCCAATGCAATAATTCCTATAATAGCTTCTGCTATATATAGTGGTAGCCCCCCATATATTACAAATAGTAATAATGGTATTAGCGCTAATGCAGCAATGATTCTTACAACCATAAAATAATCTCCTTACTTAAGTCCACCAAACCTTCTGTCTCTACTTTGGTAAACATATATAGCTTTTCTTACTTCATTCCCATCGAAGTCAGGCCAGTATACATCTGTAAAATAAAATTCTGAATATGCAATTTCCCATAATAAGAAGTTACTTATTCTCTGTTCACCACTAGTTCTTATAATTAAGTCTGGGTCTGGTATAGACTTAGTGCTTAAATATTTTGTTATAGTATCTTCAGTTATATCTTCTATATCTATTTTACCACTTTTACAATTTTTTACTATATCTACAACTGCATTTTTTATATCATTTCTACTACCATAATTTAATGCTATATTTAAGTTTAATCCAGTATTATCTTTAGTTATATCAATTGCATTTTTTATAGCATCTAGAGATTTACCAGGTAATACATCTATATCACCAATAGTTGTTATTTTTACATTATTTTTATGTAGTTCTTTAAGTTCTTTGTTTAGATATGTATATAGTAGGTTCATCAAAGCATCTACCTCTAACTTTGGTCTTTTCCAATTTTCTGTAGAAAATGCATATAAAGTTAAGTGCTTTACCCCTAATGCTGAACATTCTTTAGTTACAGCTCTTATAGCTTCAACTCCAGCTTTATGACCCACTGTTCTTGGAAGGAGTCTTTCTTTTGCCCATCTCCCATTCCCGTCCATTATTATTGCTATATGAGTAGGTACGTTACTTAAGTTTATGTCATATATAGTGTTTTTATTCATAAACTACCTCCCAATAAAATTTTCTGACTCCTATTTTAAGGAGTCAGCAAAGTATGTTTGTATTATTTCTATACTATTTCCTACTTTAGATATTTTAATAACTCTAGGAATAATTAAAGTATCTTGATCTTTGTAGCCATTTATAGTAGTTATAGTATATTGTTTGTTTTCTTTTTTAAAAAAGCTCTCTACTTCTTCAGTATGAAGTCCTAATAAGTTATAATAACTTTCCAATATTATACCGCCATTATATCTTGTTCTTTAGCTTTTAATAACGCATCTACTTCTTTTACAAACTTATCAGTTAATTTTTGAACTTCATCTTGAGATTTCTTTAAATCGTCTTCAGTTATATCGCCATCTTTTTCCATTTTTTTAAGTTTATCGTTAGCATCTCTTCTTTCATTTCTTAATCTAACTTTAAACTCTTCTGATACTTTACCAGCTTGTTTAGCTAATTCTTTTCTTCTTTCTTCTGTTAAAGCTGGAACTGATATTCTTATAACTTGTCCATCATTAGTTGGGTTTAATCCTAAATCTGAGTTTCTTATAGCTTTCTCTATTTCAGCCATAGCAGTCTTATCCCAAGGATTTATCATTAAAGTTCTAGGTTCTGGAACTGATATTGCACCTACTTGATTTACAGGAGTTGGTGTTCCATAATAATCAACTCTTATTTTATCTAACATTTGAGCATTAGCTCTTCCTGCTCTTATTGTAGTGAATTCTGATTTAAGAGCTTCTATTGTTTTATTCATTTTTTCTTCTAATTGTTTTTTTACTTGTGCGCTCATTATATTTTCCTCCTTAATAATTTATTATTTTACAGTAGTTCCTATATTTTCACCCATAACCGCTTTTATTATATTCTCTGTAGAAAGTTCAAATACCTTTATTGGTATCTTATTATCCATACATAAAGATGTAGCAGTTGAGTCCATAACTTTAAGTTCTTTTTGTAAAACTTCTATATAACTAAGTTCTGTAAACTTTTTAGCATCCGCATGTACCTTTGGATCTTTATCATATACTGCATCAACATTTTTTGCTAATAATATAACTTCTGATTCCATTTCTGCAGCACGAAGTGCAGCTGCTGTATCAGTTGAGAAGTAAGGATTTCCTGTTCCCGCTCCGAATATAACAACTCTAGATTTTTCTAAGTGTCTAACTGCCTTTCTTCTTATATAAGGTTCTGCTATTTGTCTCATTTCTATAGCAGTTTGCACTCTTGTTAATACATCTATGTTTTCAAGAGCATCTTGTAGAGCCATAGCATTCATAACTGTAGCTAACATTCCTATGTAGTCAGCAGTAGTTCTGTCCATACCTTCTGATGTTCTTCCTCTCCAGAAGTTACCTCCTCCAACAACTACAGCTACTTCTACACCTATACCTTGAATTTGTTTTATAGCATTAGCTATCTCATTTACAACATCATTGTTTATACCAAATCCCTTTTCTCCAGCTAGTGCTTCTCCACTTAATTTAAGTAATACTCTTTTATACATCGGCTTTGTCATTTGAAATCCTCCTTAGTTAATCCACTTTTTAAAAAAGAGAACACCGAAGTGTTCTCTTTTGGTTAATTACTTAAGTTGCTTAGCAACCTCTTCAGCAAAGTTTTCTTCTTTCTTTTCTATACCTTCACCAACTTCGAATCTTACGACTCTAGCAACCTTTATTTCAGAACCTACTTTTTTAGCAACGTCTGCAACTAATTGCTTTATAGTTAAATCTGGGTTTTTAACGAAAGCTTGCTCTACTAAACAAACTTCTTTTAATTGTTTTTCTAATCTTCCCTTTATCATCTTTTCAACTATATTAGCTGGTTTTCCTTCATTTAATGCTTGTTGAGTTAATATTTCTGTTTCATGAGCTATGTAGTCTTGGTCTACGTCATCTTTAGAAACATACTTAGGATTCATAGCAGCAACTTGCATAGCTATATCTTTTCCCATTGCTAATACGTCAGCATCTCTTGCTTCTGTTTCTAATTCAACTAATACACCTATTTTACCACCACCGTGGATGTATCCTGCAACTTGTCCGTTAGTAGATACTTTCTCGAATCTTCTTATGTCTAACTTTTCTCCTATAGTAGCTATTCTGTTGTTTAATACTTCAGATAAAGCTCCTT
Source organism: Paraclostridium bifermentans (assembly GCF_019916025.1). Lineage (NCBI taxonomy): Bacteria > Bacillati > Bacillota > Clostridia > Peptostreptococcales > Peptostreptococcaceae > Paraclostridium > Paraclostridium bifermentans. The sequence continues at coordinate 2,357,135 of NZ_CP079737.1, forward strand.
CTTTATGAGATTCAGCTAATAATCCAGCTACATCTTCTTTCTCAGTAGCTAAAGCCATTTCAGCAACATCTTTAACGAAAGTTTTGAAATCTTCGTTTTTAGCAACGAAATCTGTTTCTGAGTTTATCTCAACTATAGCACCAACTGTGTTATCAGCGTTCATTTCTATAGCAACTAATCCTTCAGCAGCTATTCTATCAGATTTCTTAGCAGCTTTAGATAATCCTTTTTCTCTTAATAAATCTATAGCTCTTTCCATATTTCCTTCAGCTTCTTGTAAAGCCTTTTTACAGTCCATCATTCCGGCACCTGTAGTTTCTCTTAACTCTTTAACCATTTGTGCAGTTATAGCCATTGGTATTCCCTCCTATATATTACTAATGGTAAGGGTATACCCCCTTACCATTAAATTATTTTATTATTCTTGATCTTCAGTTACTTCTTCTTGATCATCAGCTATAGCTTGTCTTCCTTCTATTATAGCAGTTGCCATAGCACCAGTTATTAACTTAACAGCTCTTATAGCGTCATCGTTACCTGGTATAGCAAAGTCTAATTGCTCAGGATCACAGTTTGTATCAACTATACCTATTACTGGTATACCTAATCTGTGAGCTTCTTGTATAGCTATGTTTTCTTTTCTTGGGTCTACTACGAATATAGCAGCTGGTAATTCAGGCATATCTTTTATACCGTTTAAGTATTTCTCTAATTTTTCTTTTTCAGCTCTTAATTTTATAACTTCTTTCTTAGGAAGAACGTTGAATACTCCTTCTTCTTCCATTTTTTCTAACTTTCTTAACTTGTCTATTCTAGTCTTTATAGTTTTGTGGTTTGTTAACATTCCACCTAACCATCTTTCGTTAACGTAGAACATTCCACATCTTTCAGCTTCTTCTTTTATAGCTTCTTGAGCTTGTTTCTTAGTTCCTACGAATAATATAGGTCTTCCAGTTTCAGCTACTTCTTTAGTGAATCTGTAAGCTTCCTCAACTTTTTTAACAGTTTTTTGTAAGTCTATTATATATATTCCATTTCTCTCTGTGAATATATATTGAGCCATCTTAGGGTTCCATCTTCTTGTTTGATGTCCGAAATGAACACCAGCTTCTAATAATTGTTTCATTGATATTACTGCCATTTTTACCTCCTGGTTTTACCTCCGACTTGATCAACTCTCTAAAAAACCCTCTAGGCACCTTTTAGAGATCACATAGTCGTGCGTTATTTTATTTTTTACCTCAGTTAGTATATCATAGCCTATTATAAATTACAATATCTTTTATAAATTTTATATCCTTATTATATATGTACTATTATTTTCTATTTTTCTTCATTTCCCTAAGTAATTATTGCCAAATTTCCAAAAATATATTCAACTTAAATCATAAATCAATTTTTCTTTTTTTTACCCATAAAAAATAAGATAGAGTTAATACTCTATCTTATTTTTTTACTATTTTGAAAACAACATTTTAACTTTAGTAATTAAAGAAGCATCATCAACATCTTTCGCACTAACTATATCAATACTACCCAAGATTTCTCCATTATCAGTATAGTATTTAATCACACCTAGTACATCACCCTCTTTAATAGGATATTCTAATTCTTTTAAAGTTAACTGTGTATTTAAATTTTCTTCATTTCCTAAAATTGTATATAACTCATCTTTAGTTCTAAGCTCTACTTCTAATTCTTCTAATCCCTTTATATATTTTTTACCTATTAAATCATTTTTACGTATTACTTTTTCTGTATGATAATTATCTTTCCCATAATTTAGCATGTCTAATGATGCTGATAATCTTTTATTTTTATGATTAGCACCTAAAGATACACCTATAACTCTATATTTTCGCATATCATTTTGTTTTTTTACATTCATTGAAAATGATAAGCAATATCCTGCATTGCCTGTATATCCAGTCTTAATTCCATCAACATCAGGTATTATTCTTAACAAAGGGTTAGTGTTGTTTTTTTCAAATCCTCTATTTGGATTTGAATAGGTCACCATGTCGGTAACCGATGTAACTTGTTTTTCATAATTATCAAACATATACTTACCAAGGGTTGCAATGTCTCTAGCTGTTGATATATTTTGTTTTGGTTGAGCCTTAGGATTTTGTAAGTCATATATAGGTAGTCCATGAGGATTCACAAAATGAGTATTGCTCATTCCTATATCTTTAGCCTTTTTATTCATAATTTTTACAAACTGCTCTGGACTTTTACCTATATGAGTAGCTATAGCAATTGCTGCATCATTTCCAGAAACTATCATCAACCCTTTCATAAGTTCAATTAACTCTACTTCTTCATTTTCTTTCAAATGATAACTTGATCCTTTTACAGATGCTATTTTTTTAGTTATCTTAATTTTATCCTTAGGACTTACCTGCTTGTTTTCAATAGCTTCTATAGCTATTAAAAACGTCATCATTTTACTTAAACTAGCTAATGGTCTTTTTTCATCTGGATTTTTAGCATATAAAACTCTATTTGTATCTTGGTCTATTAATATAGATGATAAAGAATACTTATCTACTTCCTTTTCTTTTTCTGTTGCAAATATAGTATATGGAGTTACAAATGCTAAAATTAAAATAAATGATATGATTTTCTTTACTCCTAATGTCATTTTTTCACCTTCTTAAGTTAATAAGTATATATTAATTTTTCACTTATTTACCTAAATATATATCTAGTAATTATTTACTATCTTGACATTTTCCTAAAAATTACAGAAGCCCATGATGCTCCCATAGTTACTCCAAGAAAAATTTCTATACTTACTAGAGCTTTTCCAGCTATATTAATTACTATCATATCTCCATATCCTACCGTACTGAATGTAACCATACTAAAATACCATAAATCAATATAATTTTTAATTAACTCATATATATTTTTAACTTCACCTATTTTTATTATTTTATTATTATATTTAACTCCAGTTATCATATATAAAATAGCAAACAAGCTTATTATAAAAAAAGATATTATAAAAATATTTAGAGGCTTTTCTCCATATCCAATTATTATCCTTGATAAAAAATCCATAAATTTAGCATTTATATATTGCATATTACTTCTAAATGCACTTCTTTTTATACATCTGCCTCCATAATATCTTTCCATATAATAATAGTGTCCAAGTTTTTCATAATCTCCAGTTACACTACACTGATTTTTTGCTATTCTATAATTAACCTTTGCATTTTCATAATCATTTTTACTATACTCTATATTTTTCAATAAAACTTTGGAACAGTTACTAAAAATAATACCATCTAATCTAGGCATATTTTTTATATTTTCAAAATAAACCTTTTGACCTTTTATCTTTGAATGGATAAAAATCTTTTCACTAGTTAAATTTTCAGCAAAATCTACATTTTCAAATATACAATCTCCATAAAAAACACAATTTTTAAAAGATACATTACTTTTAAATATGACATTTCTAAAAATAATATTTTTTTCAAATCTACAATTATCAAATATCACATCTTTTTTAAATAAAGCATTAGAAAAATCTATATCTTCATTTTGACTTAACTCATATAATTTGTCTGTATTTATAATAACAACTTCATCAAATATTAAATTAGTATAATCTATGCATTGTTTTTTTTTGAAATTTATATGTGATCTAATCATCGACTATACGTCCTCCAAATTTTATAGTTATTATTTTTTGATATTAATTAAAATTTATTCATAATATAATATTTTAACTCATTGCATAAAAAAACTGTTTCAAAGATAACTTTGAAACAGTTTTATATTATAGTCATCCCAAGCACTAAAAAAGAAACAATCGCAATTGCTCCTAATGCTGCAAATTTACTAAATCTATGTATGTGTTTTTTATTTTTTACATATTCATCCTTATGTACTATTAAATCTTGTTCAATATTTTCATTTTCTTCATCTTTTTCACATATATTTTCAACTTCATATAGATATTCACTTAAGTCTATCATAACTTCTTGAGGCGTTTGATATCTATGCTTTCGACTTAACAGTTTTTTTACTATATTTATAATTTTTTCTGGATTTTTTCCGGTGTCGATTTTTCGCCAGCATATACCCTTGTCCATTCTTTTTATAATTTCCTCTTCACTTTTTGCTTCTCCATAAGGGTGTTCTCCAAATATCAATTCAAATAAAATTACTCCTAAAGCATGAAAATCGCTACTTTTATCTGTATATCCTAGACAAATTTGATGAGGGCACATATACTTTAAGTTTTTAGAAAATCTTTTTATTCCATTATTAAAAATTTTATTATTAGATTTTATAATTCCAATATTACTTAACTTTACATTATATCCTTCATCTATAATTATGTTACTTGGCTGTAGACATCCATGATATATATCATAGCTATGTATTACTTCTAGTGCATTTAATATTTGTCTAAAAATTATAATTATTTCATCCATATTCAATTTATGAAATTTAGTTAATTGGTTCAAAGTGCTACCTTCCATATACTCACTTATAACATAGTATAATTCCGTTCCATTTTCAAGCTTATCCATCCCTACATCTTTTACTTTAAGTATATTTGGCGAGTTAATTTCATTTATAGATGTTGATTCATCAATTAAGTTAGATATAAATTTTTCACTTCTAATTATTCCTTTATCTATGATATTTATAATGACCAGCTGCTTATCGTAAGAATCTCTGCCTTTATATAGACACGAGTTAGAACATCTTCCTATTTCTTCTACAATTTCATACCTTTTTCCTATATATACCAAATAATCTCCCTCCCAATATGCGTGCAAACATTTTCTATCCTTAGTTATATTATAACAATTTTGGAAATAATTGTAATTAATAAGTATTGCATGACCACATTTATATTTTTTTGTGTTATTGTATCGTTTCAGTGTTATTAGTTTATTTTTGTGGTCATACCCATTTATTATTACCTTTAAACTTTTTAAAAATTCTTGAAAATCAATATAGAGGTGTTTTAATCTTTACAAAAATATCCGTATACAATTTAATAGATTCATAGAAGTCAAGCAACTATAATCCTTAAAAATTATATACGGATATATATATATATTATTTAGTATATTATTATTAATTTTATTTTTTCTTGTACGAGCTTGTTGTTATGTACTCTTTTTTTGTTATTTTACCGTTTGAGTCTTTAAACTCTCTATAAGTCTTAACCACTCTACCACTTCCCACATTTTCAGTTACTACACTTATATTTTGTTTATCCTTTGAACTACCATATATAGTACTTGTTACTGTTCCATTATATGCTGAGTTTTTTATGTATATAGGATGTTTATACGGATTTTTAAATTTCAAATCTATAGATCCATAAGCAACCGTTGCATCTTTTCCTTTAGGAGCATACGTAGATGGTAGTGAATGGTTTCTAACATTTGTTATATCAAGTCCTGAGTAAAGCGCTGAATTATATATAGTTGTAGATACTTGACATACTCCCCCTCCAGATCCATCTTGTACCTTACCATTTACAATTACAGGTGCATCTTTATACCCATTAGATCTACTTCTAGGTCCCGTTGATGTATTATATGAAAATTCTTCTCCTGGCATAAGTACTATGTCACTAGTACTATTAGATGCCTTAATTATATTGTAAGCTCTATTAGCCGATGAATTTGTGTATCTAGTACTGTGAGTTGCCAATAATGAGTCTACACTTTTTAACATCTCTGCAGTTATACTTGGTTTCTCGCTTTTTATTGAAAGCGCCATACCACTAAACTTATTCTCAGCTAAGTATTTTTTTATGTTTTCCTTACTAGATTTTTTATCCAGTTCTTGTCCTATAACCTCTGGAGTTATATTAAAACTTCCTGAATCTGATATATATAACTTTGCATCAGCAACTTTTTTATTTGCCTTATTACTTATTTCATCTAATGCTGAGTCTAATTTTTTTTCATTGTATGTCGGATTTATAGCTATTACTTCTTTTTTTCCTCTTTGAAGCGAAATAACTCTTTCTACATTCTTGAAATACGAATCAGTTTTATTAAATTTGTATGCATTATCAACAAACTTATTTACATCGTATTTTAAATCAATTTGATTCGGATTTATTATAAAATTTTTATCATTGTAATCTACATCTATACTCTTAGGCTTGTATTCATTGGCTACAGCTAATTTAGCCTCATTAGGTGTAAGATCTGAAACATTTACATTTCCAATATACATATTGGTAGCTATCTTGCCGTTGTAAATATACTTGTTATTAAATGATTTTATGCCTATAGATGCTATTATTATAAGTGTTAAAATAATTGCTGCTATAATACTTAAATTTTTTTTTGATGTAATATCAAGTCTTACTCTTTCTTTTTTTTCTTCTACTGCTACATTTTGTTGCATTTCATTCCCCCCTACTTTGCTTAAGATAATTATATTTAAATGAACTTTATAAAACAACGTTTCTTAAGTATATGTAACTTTATTGTCACAATTGTAGAGGCTTGTATATTTATATAATAAATTCTCCTATTACAGGATAATGATCAGATAAATCAATACATTTAACTTTATATCTACTCGGTCTTAGATTTTTAGACATAAATATATAATCTATTCTAGATTTACTAGGTTGAAATGTCTCTATATTCTCACAATCAAACAGTACAGCTAAATCATAATAGTCTTTAATTTCCACATCTTTTTGGTTAAAATCACCACATATAATAATTTTTCCTCTTAAATTTTCTACATAATTGTAAATTTCATCAATCTGTATTTGTCTTTCTTCCTCATTTAATCCTAAATGAGTATTTATTATGTTAACTAATTTGCTATTTATAAAAAATTGAGTATGGATAAATCCCCTTTGCTCTTTTTTACTACTTAAATAAAATCCATCTGTGTACTTTACACATTTAATAAAATATATAGCAATTCCATAATTATCACCTTTTAGCTCTACAGTTTTAAAAAAGTAACCTTTTATATTTAAATCATTTAAAATTTTATAATGTATACTCTCCAAAACTTCTTGAAGGCATATTACATCTGCATTTATATTTTTTAAAAAACTTAATAATCCATTTAAGGTATCTTTATTGTGTGCATCCATACCTTTATGAATGTTGTAAGTTATAATTTTCATTTATCCTCCTAAATTTCAGTTGCATAAATTTTAACTTCTTTCTTTTTTTATCCTTGTACATTTACCTTGATTTATAACAAATAAGAATCCCATTTTTTTATATAATTCATCTAGTTCTCCTATGCTAACATCTCCCTTTCTTAGGTTATTTATAGTTATTTCCTCTAGTCTTCTATTTGATATCATCATTGGTTTTTCTCTCCTTCATAAATTAATAATTTATACTATTTATATTCATGTATGTCATTATTTATTACTAAACTTTAACCGAACAACTGTTCCTTCATTACTTATTATAAATCAAACACCTGTTCGTTTTCAATAGAAAAATATTATTTTTTATGTTTTTTTGTCATTTTTTGTGAAGAAAAAAAAAGAGTGCTATATAATAATTTTTAATATTATATAGCACTCTAATTAACTAAGCATTTATTTATTTTATCTATTTTAAGGAATTTTCATATTGTATACAATATACTATATATCATAAATCATATTTTGTCAACACAATAAACTATACTTTTTATATATAGTGTACACATTTTAAAATTTTATAAATTCAAATCTAATTTTTAGTTTTTTTATTATTTAAAAACATGTAATACGATGCTGAAAATATTATTATATATCCTATAAAACTATACTTATCCGGAATCACATTAAATACTACTATACTTATAATAGCTGAGAATATTATATTTGAATAATCAAATATAGATATTTCCTTAGCCGGTGCATATTTATATGCAAGTGTTACTCCGAATTGTCCAATACTTGCAAAAACTCCTCCTAAAACTAAGTATACAAATTGTATAATTGTCATAGATTTGTATGACATAATGGCAAATGGAAATATTGAAACAGTTGAAAATAATGAAAAGAAAAATACAACAGTGTAAAATTTTTCTTTTCCACCAAGAACTCTTAGGCAAGTATACGCTGCTGCTGCAAATATTGCCCCTAAAATCCCTGCAACATATGGTATTATATCAAAATTCAGAGTAGGTTTTATTATAAACAAAGCTCCTATAAATGCTATTATTACTGCTATAGCTTGATTTGACTTAATTTTTTCTTTTAAAAATATAGCTGAAAAAATTATTACAAAAAATGGACTTAGTTTATTTAACATGTTTGCATCTGATAAAACCAATCTATCAATAGCGTAAAAATTTAGTATTATTCCTAAAGTCCCAAATATAGACCTTAAAATTAATATTTTTCTATTTTCTTTACTTCCAAACGCGCTTTCTTTGTATTTTAGTATTAATGAAAATGCAATTATACATGATACTAAATTTCTAAAAAAGGTTTTTTGGATACTAGGTAAATCACCCGATAGCTTTATAAAAGCTGACATCATTGCAAACCCAAATGCAGATAAAATTATAAATACAATTCCTTTATTTCTATCACTTAAATTATTTAATTTTCCCAAATTTCACACCTCCGTAGCTAAATATATATTGTATACAGTATAACATATAATAAAAGGTGTTTTTACAATATCTTCTTAGCTTCTATTATTCTTTGTATTATCGTTATAAATATAATAGCCGAAAATAAATTTGTAAAAATTACTATATAGTTTGGAACTAGTATCATTAAACTAAACATTAAAAACCCTTCACTTCTTTCAGCAACTCCAGCTTGATAATAAAAAGATTTCATACCTTTTTTTTCTACTAAAGCTCCTACTGTCAAAAATATAGTCATTGAAATTATAATACATATAAGTAGCACAATAAAATTAATTCTTGCATTTGAGTACCTCATTGCTAATGATAATATTATAGAAGTTTCAACAATTCTATCAAAAGTTATATCCATTAATGTTCCAAATAAAGATGTTGTTTTTGTTTTCCTAGCTATAGAACCATCTACAGCGTCTAAGTATCCTGAAATCCAAAGAGTTATAACTGCAAGTATATTCATATCTATATATATAAATACACTTGTCAATATTCCTAAAAGCAAAGCTATAACAGTTACATTGTTTGCAGTTAAATTTAGTTTAATAAAAAAATTAGCTCCACAATTTATAATTGGATCTACATACTTTCTACCGTGTGTATCTAACATAATTTCACCTACTTCTTCTGTGTATTTATAAACTTATTTTTTAAAACTATTGACGATAAAATTAGCAGTATAAGTGCCATTATTGATAGATAAAAACTATTGCTACCTATATCAACCGATTGAGCCCCAATATTTGTAAAGACAAGAATACCCGGAATAGTACCTATTATAGTTGCAAATATAAAATCTCTATATTTTATATTTGTAAGACCCGCTCCATAACTAATCACATCAAACGGAAACAACGGTATAAGCCTAAGTAATAAAATCACAAAAAAACCTTTTGTGTTTATCATTTCTTCTATATAATCTAATTTTTCTTTCGTAATTTTTTTCACAAAATTTCTTCCAAGTTTTCTAGATATATAAAAAGATAAACTCGCCCCTAAAAGGGCTCCTATAAGTGTGTATATATATCCTTTAGTTAATCCAAATATAATTCCTCCTCCAATTGCTAAAATTGAATCTGGAAAAAGAGTTAAAGGTACTAATGCAAACATTATAATATATACTAAAGGTGCTAGTTTCCCAAATGAAGTAACATACTTTTGTATATCATTTGGTCCTATATCCATGTTTAAAATTTTGTATATAACACTTCCAATTACAAAAATTACAATTCCCGATAACAATACTTTTAAAAATTTACTAAATTTATAATTCATACCAACCTCCAATTAATTATTTGCATAGTGTAGTTGTTTTATATCTTGTAATCCATTTATTAAGTGTTTTTGTCTTAGATTGTGTAAATAAATTTTTGTTTATAACTTCTTCATTGAATAGTAAATCTAATATATGGAGTATATTTTTATTTGAATTTAACAATGATTCACAGCATGATTCACAATAACAAACTATATTTTCACACACAGTCTCATCAGCCCTACTATTCATCTGTTTTAAAGCAAGTTTATAATTTGTTACTCCAACCATACCTCCAGCTCCACAACAAACAGTATCTTTTTTATTATTTTTAAACTCAATTATATTTAAACCTAACTCACTTAAGATCCATCTAACACTTTCATGTATTTGTTTTTCATGTCTTGTAGAACATGAATCATGAATTGCTACCTCTATTCCTTCATACTTATGTTTCAAATTATCAGGAACTCCAATTTCATTTATAACTTCATATACAGTCTTTATCTTAACATTTTTACTGTAATTTTTTATAGTGTTGTAGCAATTCGGACATGCAACTATAATCTCTTCTATTCCTTCTTTTTTTATATATTTTTCTAAACTAGAATAATATTTTTCAAACTTATCTTCATCTCCCATTGATAATGTTGGTTTCCCACAACATTTCAAGGTCATTCCAATATTGGTATAGTATTGTTTTAAGTATTCATATGTTTTCAAAACTATATCTTCACTATAACCACTTAAACTACATCCTGGTAAAAATACAGTTTTATTATTGTTAGTTTTTAAATTTTTTGAAAATATAGGTGAAAAACTATTCATTTGATGAAACCTAACAACTTTATATCCATCTCTTTTTACTTCTTGTTTATTGTTTAAAACTGCATATTTTCGTATTTTATAAAATGTAGATTTTAGGTCTATCCCTTTGGGACACTTACTCGTACATAATCCACAAAGCATGCATGAGTATGCAACTTTTCTTATATCTATACTACCCGTTAAAATCCTATTCATTAAATCCTTTGGTGAGTTCTCAAACTCTTTCATCATAGGGCAATTATAAAAACATAGCTTACAATTTATACATTTATTTTCATCATCTTTAACTTTATTTTTTAAATTTTCATTTAGCTCCATTCATCCTCACCTCTCATATATACAAAATGAAATATCCCAAAATTTGATTAACAAATTTGGGATATTTCTTATACTAAATATTAACTAACTTTATTTTTATCATTATATATTTTCTTTAGTACATATATCAAAACACTTATAGCACTAAGTGTAAGAATTCCCATCATCATTAATTTAGCCCCACCAGTAAGCATATCACCAACATACGAATATATTATAGTCGCTGGAAGCTGACCAATTCCAGTAGCTATAAAAAATGATACAAAGCTCATAGATGTTAATCCTGCCGCATAACTAACTAAATCAAATGACATAAATGGAAGTAATCTTGCTATTAATATTGTATGTTTTCCATATTTATTAAAAAATTCATCCACACTATCAATTGCAAACTTACTTGTAAGTTTTCCTACTGTATCTCTTCCTAAAAATCGTGCTATATAAAAGCATAGTGCTGCCCCTGCCATCGCACTAGTCCAAGAAAGAAGTGCCCCTTTTACCCATCCGAATAATGCTGCATTTGCAAATGTTATTAAAAATGCAGGCAATGGAGCGGCTACGGACTGAAGTATCATTAAAATAAATGATATAATTGGCGCCCAGATTCCAAATGATAAAATATACTGTTTTAAGCTTTCTAAATTTAACATACTTAAATAAAATATCATTTGATTTATAAATCTATTAACAGGTCCTATAAATAAGTATATACCTATAATCAAAAGTAAAACTCCTATTTTTACAACTAAAGATTTTTTCCTCATATTTTACCTCTTATTTCTCAACAGGATTAGTTTTATCTCCTGCCCACTCATAGTAAGATGCATCATAGTTTTTAACATTATCATACCCTATTGACTTTAATATTAATGCCATATGTCCTGATCTAATTCCAGATGTACAATAAGTAACTATTTCATCATCTTTATTTATACCTGCATCTTTGAATAGCTTTTCTAAATCTGCTTTAGATTTTATAGTCCCATCTTCATTATACACTTCATTAAATGGTATATTTATAGATTTAGGTATATGTCCACCTCTAGCTTCTCCAAACTTAGTAGCACCATCATACTCATCTTTTTCTCTTGTATCTATTATTTTAACATCATTCATTTTTTCTTTTAACGTCTTTGTATCTATATTTATATCATTTTTAAGTTCTTTTATAACATACTCTGATTTCTTAGGATCTACTTTTTCTTTAGATATTTCTTCTCCGTTAGATTTCCAAAGGTCCATTCCTCCGTTTAACATTCTAACATCTACTCCACTTTCTTTGAACATCCAAGCTAGTCGTCCGTCTTCACCCCATCCATTTTTCTGAGCATAAACAATAACTTTTTTATCTTTATCGATTCCAAGGTCTGAATATATCTTAGATAATTGTTCTTTATCTAAAAGAGTTCCCCAATCCTTGTCTCCTGCTTTGCCTTCCATTTTGCAAAAACTTTGCCAAGCTACATTTATAGCTCCTGGTATATGACCTTTATTATAGTCATCTTCACTTCTAGCGTCTATTATCAATATATCTTTATTCTTTAAATTTTTATTTAACCAGTCTACACTTGTGAAATATTCATTATTTTCATATGTATAATCCTCTTTTGTTGTTTTTACACTTTGTTCCTTATTTGTAGTGTTAGTGTTTTGTTCATTTTTTTTATCAGCACAACCTACTACTAACCCGCTAGTTATTAATAATGAACTAACTATTAATATTGCTTTTTTACTTCTAATATTCATATGAATCCTCCCAAATAATTTTCAAGAATTTTTTGTCACTTTTTGTATTACATCTTGGATTATATCATAATACATATTACATCAATTATAGAAAAAATCTATATATTCATTGTTTTATATAGTTTTAATCTATTTAACTTGCTAAATCTGAAGTTTAAATAGCAATAAAAAAGATCAGATTCAAATCTGATCTTTTTTATTGCTATTTAAACATTTTTTTACTAGCTTTTTTCATATCTTTTGCAACTTTTTCTCCTGCATGTTCTACTGAGTTTGAAAAAGATTGTATACCTTTTGACATATCATGGCCTAGTTCTTCCATTTTATGTCCCATTTCTTTAAACATTTTATTTTTCTTAGCCATCATTTTCACCTCTTTATCATTTTATAAATTATTTTGCTCACAATTTATATTTCTATTCTTCCTAAAGAGGCAAGGCTTTAAATATCTATATTAAAAATTTAAGTATAAATACAAATCCTATAATTACTGTAGTTATGCTTATTTCTTTAGCTCTACCAGAGAATAATTTTAATATTATATAAGATATAACACCAAATACTATACCATCAGCTATAGAGTATGATAAAGGCATCATTATTATAGTTAAAAATGCTGGAATAGCTTCTGTAAAATCTTCTAAATTTATTTCTTTTATAGGCTCTATCATAAATAGTCCAACTAATACTAGTGCCGATGCTGTAACAGCTGGAGTTATTATAGAAAATAAAGGTGCAAAGAATAATGCTAAAAAGAACATAACTGCAGTTGATACAGCTGTAAGACCTGTTCTTCCACCCTCTGCAACTCCTGATGCACTTTCAACAAAAGTACTTACTGTACTTGTCCCTAAACAAGCTCCTATAGTAGTTCCTACTGCATCTGCAAATAATGCTTTTTTAACGTTTGGTACTTTACCATTTTCATCTAACATTTTAGCTTTTGTAGCAACTCCTACTAAAGTCCCTATAGTATCAAACATATCCATAAATAATAGTGTAAATAACACTATAACCATATCTAAAGAGAATATGTTATGCCACTCAAAGCTAAGTACAGTTGATGAAATTGAAGGAGGCATGCTCATTACTTTTGTTGGTATATCTATAACACCCATAGGTATTCCAATTATAGTTGTAACTATCATTCCTATAAATAATGCACCTTTTATGTTTTTAGCTAATAATACAGCTGTTATTAATATACCTATTAAAGCTAATAATCCAGTTCCTGAAACTATATTTCCAAGAGCTAATATAGTTCCTCCACCTTCAGGGTGAACTATAACTCCAGCTCCTTCTAATCCTATTAGTGAAATTAATAGTCCTATACCTACCGAAATAGCTTTCTTTATATTATTTGGAATAGAATCAACAATAGCTTCACGCACATTAAATAATGTTAACATTATGAATATAAGTCCTTCTAAGAATACTGCTGTTAATGCAAATTGATATGAATATCCCATTCCTATTACTATCGTATATGCAAAAAATGCATTTAATCCCATACCTGGGGCTAAAGCAAATGGTAATTTCGCATATAATCCCATCATAAGAGTAGCTATAACTGCAGATAAAGCTGTAGCTGTAAATACCGCTCCATAGTCCATTCCTGCTGCAGATAGTATACTAGGATTTACTATTAATATGTACGCCATTGTCATAAAAGTAGTAATACCTGCTAAAATTTCTGTTTTTATCGTAGTATTATTTTCTTTAAGTTTAAAATACTTCTCCATTTACGTCCTCACTCTTTCTGTCGAATTTTGTTTTTTCACAGAACTCTATCATATCATATTTTAAATTTTTATGCACATTTTTTCGAATATTTTTTTGTTTTTGTATATTTATGTATGTGTTTTTATTTTATACTTTGTATTATTATGTAATTGAAAATGTTTTTATATTCATCTATAATTAAATATTGAACTTAATTTTTTAATGTTATGGGAGGAAATTGTAAAATGGAAATAAAAAGATATGAAGGCACTGGTAGAATGAGTAGGGCAGTTGTACATAACAACACAATATATTTATGTGGTCAAACACATGGAGAAGGTGATGTTAAGGAACAAACTAAGATGGTATTACAAAAAGTAGAAGATTTACTAAATAAATATGATTCTGATAAAGATCATATATTATCTGTAACTATATATTTAAGAGATATGGAAGACTTTGCTGATATGAACTCTGTTTGGGATGCTTGGGTAAACGAGGGTTCTGAGCCTGCTAGAGCTTGTGTTGAAGCTAGATTAGCTAGAGAAGCTTTATTAGTCGAGATGTCTGTTACTGCAGCAGTTAAATAATTAAGAGTAAAAGCTATAAAACACAAATTTATTTGTATTTTATAGCTTTAAAATTAAATTTCACTATTTTTTAATATAAAGTTTATACTATCCTCGGGTTTATTCTCTATATATTCTCCCATATACAAGGTATTCCCATTTTTTTCATCTACTACAACTATAGTATTTTTCAAATCATCATCACCAGAGTACTCTCCTCTAATAGCCTTATAACTTCCCATACAAAGATACAGCTTTTTATTTATAACTCTAAAAGATTCTATATGTGACATTTCATTTAATTTTTCAACTTTATACTCTTTGTTTTTATCTATTTTATTATTTTTCAAATCGATTGTGTATTGAATTATATTTGTATAACTCTCATCTCTATCATTTTTGTTAAGTAAATATAACTTTCCATTTTCTATGCTATATTGAATTGTATCTGTATCGATTGATTCAATGTCCTTATTATTAATTATAGGTCCTTCCATATATTCAAATTTATTTTTTTCCATATCATAATAAATTAAATATACTTCTCCATTTTTCTTTTTATCATTGGGATAAGTTTCTATTGTTGAATACAATTTATCATCATATTCAAAACATATTTGATTATTACTTATTATTATTTCACTATCTTTTTTCTTTTGAACAAATTCTCCAACTTTATCAATTTCTTTTTTATTTAAATTAAATTTATAAATATCAATCGCTACATCACCACTACCTGTAATATTTCCTTTTGCAGAGTACTCAACATCTTCAGATACACTAGATAATATATATATATCTTCATTTTTAATACCAACCGTTAGTCCATAAGAAAAATTACTTTCTCCATCAAAACTTTTTGGTAAATTTAAATCATATTCTTCAACATTACCACTCTTAAGGTTTTTATTAACTATTTTAAAACTTAAGTTAGCATCTCCTGTACCTGTATAGTTTATTCCTGTATCCTCTATGTAGCCTATATTTTCTTCACTACAATATCTCTGATTATCTTGATGTACATTTTTAAACATTTCTTTATGTTCATCTTTCACCTTAATATTTTCGCTTAGGTTGTATATTGACTTTGAATTCTTTTTCACTGTAAATTTATCTTTTGATGTTATAGTTTGAACATTTCCATACAATCCATTTTTAGTTTGAGATATAAATAATACATCTCCGATTTCATTCCTCTCTCCCTTTATATCTACTAATTCATGCTTTGGTTGATTTATAACAACCCCTAATAAAACTAGTATAAAAGAGAATACTGCTAATCCTAAAATTGTAATTGATAATTTTTTATTCATATAAATCCTCCTTTATACACAAACCCTTTTATTTATTAATCTATACGAAATCAATATTGATACCATAAGCAATACAATATAATACATTATGTGATTTAGTAGTAAGTTTCCTAAGATCCCACTATCTAATCCTATTATAAATACATATCCTATTATAGTAATTAAAATATATCCAACCCCTAATAATACTCCAACTTTTTTAAATGATCTTTCTATTAACACTCCAGTAAATATAACTACAACAGCAAGTATTACCCCAAATAAATCTATCATTAAAAAATCTAATAAGTATGCCGATACTACATTTATTTGATTAACTGACTGCATCATATTAGAGTATACGTTCGCAAAATTTGGAGAACTTATTCCAGCAAGTATTTTTATAATATTTAAATCAATATACCAAAATAAAAATTGACATGCGATCGCTCCATATATCATAACAATTACCATAATTAGCTTAGCTAGATATATATTAAATCTTGGTTGTGGAAGGCTTAATAATGTATATATGGTTTTACTTTTTGAATAATAGTCTCTATACCATATAATAGTTGCATATAATAAGCAAAATAATATAGCTACACCTAAAGCCATACTTCCGTATACGTATATATCATTTTTTGTAAATTCATTTATAAAACTATAACCTAAATTAGTTTTCAATATATCTATATTCATAGGCAAATTATTTTCTAAACTAATCCTTTTTACAGAATCATATAAAGTTTTCATAACTCCAGCTAAATTAGCTATAAATAACGTTCCTATAAGCAAGAAGTACAGTTTGTATATTCTTTTAAACTCTATATTATATAAAGTGAGTATCCTATTCACCTTTATATACCTCCCTCATTTTATCTATTATTGATTTTCCTTCTTCTTCACGAGTCTTTTCTGCATTGAAAACTAGAGAAAGTTTCCCCTCATCAATAAGAATTACGTCATCTGCTATCATTTCAATTTCAGCAATTTCATGAGTGGTTATTATTATACTTTGTTCATCACCTACATACTTAGTCATTACACCTAAAAAATCTTCTCTTTTAAATATGTCTATTCCTGAAAATGGTTCATCTAATATAGTATACTTAGCATTTTGAGCAAAGCCTAGTATAATTTTAACCCTAGCAATATTTCCCTTTGAAAGCTCTGAAATTTTTTTATCATCAGTCAAATTGAACAATTTCAGCATATCATATGCTTTTTCTCTATCCCATTTTTTATAAAATTCTTTCATAAATTCAAAACTTTCTTTTATCGTAAGTTGTGCAAAATAGTTGTCCACATCTGGGACAAAAGCTACTTTTTCATATGTTTTATAATCTATTTTTTCTCCATCTATTAATATTTCACCTCTATCTAATTTTACAAGTCCGCATATAGATTTCAAAATAGTCGACTTTCCAACACCGTTTATTCCTAAAATGCAAGTTATCTTTCCCTCATGGATTTCAAAGGATATATTGTCTAATGCTTTTACTTTTTTGTACTTTTTACTAGCATTTTTAATTTCTATCAAATTTACCCCTCCTAAAACCTATCATTTATTATGTTTATAACTTCTTCTTTTTTAACATTTATAGCTTTCATGCTTGCTATAAACGAATCCATGGATTCATTTATCAAATCTTCCTTTATTTTTGTTATTATAGAACTATCATCCGTTATGTTACTTTGATAGTTTCTATGAGTCGTTATTATCCCCATTTCTTCCATTTCTTTATATGCTTTTTGAACAGTATTTGGGTTTACTTTTATCATAACTGCCATATCTCTCCTTGACGGTATGATATCTCCTATTCCTAATTCGCCTATTACAATTTGTTGCTTTATATATCGTATAATTTGAATATATACTGGTTCTTTATCGTTTGGAATAAAACTCATAATTTTCACCTCCGTATCACTGTACCATGCAAATAGTACACCTCTAAGTGTATTATATATATAGTACACTTAGAGTTCAACTGTAAATTTAAGTAATAAAGTCATTTATATATATAAATACATTTAATTTGTTAACCCATACATAATAAAGCCCTCATATTTATATAAATGAATTAAGGAGGTGATTTTATTTTAGATAAACTTAAATCCTCTATGAAGAATCAATTTAATATATACGAAAACTATAAAGTGTCTGACTATAATTTTGATTTTATGGGGGAGTATATACTTACCAATTCAAAATACTTTTTAAATAAAAAAAGAGTAATTTGGTCTTATGATAATAAAGAGTATGTATTTGCAAAAGAATTAGATAATCTGTCAATTGATTACTTAGAAAAAAACTTGTTATCTTTTACTGATTTTGCTATGAAAAATCTTGTACAGGTCGATGAAAATCACATGTCCACAACCATAACTCTCTTTGTATCTACAAATCATATCGATAAAATTTTAAAATCTAAAATACCCAAGATAAAAAAAAGAAAAAGCTATATGTTAGGACTTAAAGGCTATTCATCACTCAGAATAATTCTTTTTGATAAATCCACAAATGAATTTATTTATAACTGCGATTCTAAAGATGTTATTCATTTTTATAAGGAGGTTTTATTATGAATTCATTAACACTACTTTTAATAAGTGCACTTATTCTTTTTATAGGATATGTATGTTACGGTGGATATTTAGCTAAAAAATGGGGCGTAGATGATACAAGAAAAACACCCGCTCATACTAAATATGATGGTGTTGACTATGTTCCCGCTAAATCGCCAGTATTACTCGGACATCACTTTGCTTCAATTGCTGGTGCTGGCCCTATAGTAGGTCCTATCCAAGCAGCTATATTTGGGTGGATACCAGTTGCCCTTTGGGTATTAATAGGTAGTATTTTCTTTGGTGGTGTTCAAGACTTTGGTTCTTTATTTGCATCTATTAGGCATGAGGGTAAATCTATAGGTGAAATAATAGAATCCAATATGGGTAAAAGGGGTAAAAAACTTTTCGCATTATTTGCTTGGTTAACTCTAGTTTTAGTTGTTGCAGCCTTTGCAAATATAGTAGCTGATAACTTTGTTTCTACCCCACAAGCTGCTAGCGCTTCAATATTTTTTATAGTTTTAGCAATTTTGTTCGGTATAGCAGTTTATAGATTTAAAATGCCTTTAATTCCAGCTTCTGTAGTAGGTGTTTTAATGTTATTTGAATGTATTTACTTAGGTTTTTTATTCCCTATAGCTTTAAGTAAACAAACTTGGATAATATTACTTATGATCTATATTTTCATAGCTTCTGTAACTCCAGTTTGGATATTACTTCAACCTAGAGATTATCTTAACTCTTATCTATTATATGCAATGATAATTGGAGCCCTTTTAGGTATTGTTATATTAAGACCAGAAATACAAATGGATGGATTTATAGGCTTTAATGTCGGAGGCCAATACTTATTCCCTGTACTATTTGTAACCGTTGCTTGCGGAGCTATTTCAGGATTTCATTCACTTGTTGGATCTGGTACATCTTCAAAACAATTGTATAAAGAATCCGATGCTAAAAAAATAGGTTATGGAGCTATGCTTATAGAAGGTCTTCTTGCAATTGTTGCGCTTATAACTGTAGCTTATATTTCTAACAAACAATTCGGAAATTTATTAGGAAACGGTGGGCCTGTCAACGTATTTTCTGAAGGAATTGCTAATTTTATGGCATCATTTGGTGTACCATTTGGCATAGGCAAGACATTTACATCGCTTGCTATATCTGCATTTGCACTTACATCTTTAGATACTGCTACTAGACTTGGTAGATTTATATTCCAAGAGTTTTTCGATACAAATGGATTGAACAACAAAGAAGCTACAAAAGCCAATCCACTTAGCAATATGTATGTTTCTACAACTATAACAGTTGTATGCTCTGGTCTTTTAGCTGTTATGGGATATGAAAAAATATGGCCTATATTCGGATCTGCAAACCAACTTTTAGCAGCAATAGCATTAATGGCTATAGCTATATGGCTTGCTAATTCAAATAAGAGCTTTAAAGAATTTATAATTCCTATAATTTTTATGTTTATAGTTACTATAGTATCATTATGTTTTAATATAAAAGCTAATATAGGGGTCAATTATACACTTGTAATAATAGCAGTTCTTTTACTTGTTTTAGCTATTATATTAATAAAAGAAGCTATTATGTTTATAAAAAAAGAAAAAACTTTAAATAAATAAATAAAAAATAAGCTATCTTAAAAAAGATAGCTTATTTTTTATTTATTTAAATAGTTAAAACTTAAATCTCTATAAAAGTTTGCTTGAGTCAAACTTATATATGGAATTAGCCATAAAAAACCTATTCCAAATGTAAGTGCAGATAAAATAGCCCAGCCTATAAAGCTTAACTCTATAACAAAAAATTTCCATTTATTACCCTTCATCATTTTTATACTTAATCCCATAGCTTCTATAGTACCTAAGTGCTCATGTTCTATTATTATATATGGAGTTAGCATTAAAGCTAGTTCAAGTATAGTTAAAAGTATTAACAGTACCAATATCACCAAAATTCCAAATATAAATCCTGCTCCGAATCCTGATTCTGAAAAAGTAAATACAACTGTTCCACCTAGTGCTATACCTATTATAATAAATGTAGCTACAAATACAATTGCAGATAATATAACTGTATATATTAATGCCTTTATAAATTTACTTTTAGAAACTACAACATCTGAAAAAGAACCATTCCCCATTTTTTCAATAAACATTAAGTAAAAGTTAGGAATTCCTATACTTATAAATACTCCAAATCCAAATGACACTACAAACATTACTAAAGCTAATAACATAGACTCTGATTGTCCTTGCAACATACTTATTATTATAGATGCTACACTATAAGATAGTGTCAATAATACAGGTATCTTCCAATTTCCCTTTAGTTGACTTTTCGATAATTCTTTTAATTGAACTCTATCGATTTTAAACGCCCCCTTATTTTTAATTTGTATGACATTTAAAACTACATACATTATATTATATTAAAAACTTTTTATTTATTGATTAAATTATTAATTTATTGATATATATATTATATAAAAAATTTTTTCGAGGTGATTTTTAATGATAACAATAATTTCCCCCGCAACAACTATGAATTTTGATATAAACACTAATTTCAAGTCTTCTACTCCTTTTTTTGAGTCTGAAGTTAAGTATCTTATATCTATTTTAAAAAAGTTAACTAAAGATGAAGTAAGCGCTCTAATGAATCTAAGCAATGACTTAACTAATTTAAATTTTGATAGATATCAAACATTAGGTACTGAATCTAGCAAATACTTGCAAGCTTTACTTGCTTTTGATGGTCAAGTGTTTAATTGCATTAAAGTAAATGAATTTGATGAGTCAGACTTTGAATTTGCAAATTCTCATTTAAGAATCTTATCCGGTTTGTATGGTGTACTAAAACCTTTAGATATGATACAATCTTATAGACTTGAAATGAAAGCTAAATTAAATAATGAACAAGGAAATGACTTGTATAAATTTTGGAAAGAAAAAATAACTGATTATATTTATAATGAACTTAATAATCAAGAAAATAAAACTTTGCTTAATTTATCATCAAATGAATATTCTAAAGCTATAAATCTTAAAAAATTATCTAAAGATTTTCAAGTTGTAAATGTAGAGTTTAAAGACTTCAAAGAAAGTAGTAATACTTATAAAGTTATAGGTATTTACTCAAAAAAAGCTAGAGGTCACCTAACTAGCTACATAATTAAAAACAAAATAGATTCTATAGAAGGTATTAAAAACTTTAATTACGATGGATATACTTTTAATGCAAATTTATCTGATAGTAATTCAATAATATTTACTAGATAGTAACAATTATTATTTTTAGATTAAAAAGTATTATTTTGGGTATATATCATTTGACTTAAAATTTGGAGGTTTCTGACTATGAAGTATAACTACACACAAGAGTTAAATAATATATTAAATAAAACATATAAAGAAATTATTTTTAGAATAGCTACAAGTAATGAAAACATAGATTTTTCAAAAGAAAATTTAGATAAAACAAAAAAACTACTTTTAAGTGAAAAAGTTTTTATTGGAAGTGATTTAGATAAGTTTATTATAAACTGTATACCATCAGGCCATGAGGGGAACTTATTTAGAGTATCAATATCAAAACATCATGACAGACTTCATCCAAGATTTGAAAACTATAAAGGAGAACCTGTATCTGATTCTAGTTATTCTAAATTTGGACTTTTACTTTGGGAAGAACATATGAACAATTTATTAATATCAGATATTCAATCATTATTTAGCCAAGAAGGATTTGTAAACTTTGTGAATAATGATTTAGATAGTTGTTTGAACGAGTTATCCATTAAGTTAGATAAATATAAAAATAATTCAATAGAAATAGAATTTAAAAACAAAGAAAGCTTATTAAGCACAATTGCTGATATGATCGTTAATGAATCTCTTGATTTTGAATTTGCTCATATATTAGTTGATATGGATAAACTTAGAGATGATATGGCTAAAATGTCTACTACATTTGACGTTTATAATGAATTCGATAAATTAGAAGACGATACTAAGTATTGCATAATAAATTATCCTAAATACAATTATGATGAATTAATTGAAGTATTAACAAAGGATTATGGATTTAAATTATTAAATGAAAATTGTTTATCAAAAAACAAGTAAAACAAAAGGGTAACTATATAATTTTAGAAATAAAATTTTTATAGTTACCTTTTTAATTGATTTATTATCTTTTTATTACACTACCAAAGAAATCTACATCTATATGATCAAACTCTACATCTGTTTTTCCTTCATAAGTAATGTATATACCATCAATCCATTTACCTTTGTAATCTCGTTGAAGTAAACTTTCAACAATTGTGTATGTTGTTACGCTAGCTCCTGTACTTCCTTGAAAAAATGTATTGCTCCACAATTTGTTTTCTTTATCTTCTTTAATATTTATGTAAGCTATATTATTCTCTATTTTAATTAACTCTATTGGAGCATTTTTAAATTGTAATTTTGATACTTCTTTGATAATTATATTTACTTTATCATTCATAGATAAATTATCATCGATTTTGATATCACTTATTATTTTCTTTTCACTTGTATTAGAATCCATACTTATTATTTTAGCATCATAAATTGTTGAGTTTTTTTCCTCATTTTGCTTATCAGTATTTAAATTACTAGATGCTTGTATCTCAGATTTATTATCCCTTTTAACATCAACCTTGTTGTTACATCCGCTTAAAACCAACATACATATAAATATTAAGCAAAAAACTTTTTTTAACTCTTTCATATTTATACCTCCATATTTTACATATAACATCTATTTTAATTATATGAATCAAATATAGAAATATTTTATATATTTTTAGTTGTTTATACTGCTTAATTCATTCGCCAATTCTTCATCTTCTTTAGCCCATAAGAGAGTTCTATCAACTGCTCTCTTCCATCCTTTATATAAAATAGTTCTTTTTCTATCATCCATACTAGGTGTAAATTCCTTGTCTATTTCCCATTTTTCTTTTATTTCTTCTATACTTTTGAAAAATCCTACTGAAAGGCCTGCAAGATATGCAGCCCCTAAAGCTGTAGTTTCTATTATTTTAGGTCTATCAATATTCACATTTAATATATCTGATTGGAATTGCATTAAGAAGTTATTTGCACTTGCTCCTCCATCAACTCTAAGACATTTTAACTGCATTTTAGAATCCTCTTGCATAGCCATTAAAACATCTTTTGTTTGATATGCTATAGATTCTAATGTAGCTCTAACTATGTGCCCTCTTTTTGCTCCTCTTGTCAATCCAAATATAGCTCCTCTAGCATACATATCCCAATAAGGAGCTCCTAATCCTGTAAATGCAGGAACTACATAAACTCCATTAGTATCTTGAACTTGATTTGCATAGTATTCCGATTGTCCTGAATCATATATTAGCCTAAGTTCATCTCTTAACCATTGAATCGATGCTCCTCCAACAAATATACTTCCTTCTAAAGCATAGTTAACTTTTCCATCTACTCCCCACGCTATAGTAGTCAATAATCCTTTTTCTGATTCAACTATCGTATCACCTGTGTTCATTAATAAAAAGCACCCAGTTCCGTAAGTATTTTTAACACTGCCTTGCTCAAAACATGTTTGCCCAAATAATGCAGCTTGTTGATCTCCTGCACAACCTGCTATAGGTATTTGTGCACCAGCTAACATTTCCGAATCTGTGTATCCATAAATTTCACTAGATGGTCTAACTTCAGGCAACATACTCTTTGGTATGTTTAATTCACCTAGAATTTCTTCATCCCATTTCAAATCTTTTATATTGAAAAGCATTGTTCTTGATGCATTTGAATAATCTGTAACATGAACTTTTCCTCTCGTTAAATTCCATATAAGCCATGTATCTACAGTTCCAAATAAAAGTTCTCCATTTTCAGCTTTATCTCTTGCACCTTCTACATTTTCTAAAATCCAATTTATTTTAGTAGCTGAAAAATATGCATCTACCAAAAGTCCTGTTTTTTCTTTTATAGTAGCTTCTAAGCCTTTATCTTTTAACTTATCGCATATGTCTGCTGTTCTTCTACATTGCCATACAATAGCATTATATACAGGTTTTCCCGTATTTTTATCCCATACAATTGTAGTTTCTCTTTGATTTGTTATACCTATTGCTGCAATTTCATCAGGTCTTATAAAAGATGTTTCTAGAACTTCTCTTAGTACACCACTTTGACTTCCCCAAATTTCCATAGGATTATGTTCAACCCAAGAGGCCTTTGGGTATATTTGAGTAAACTCCTTTTGTGCAGTTGAAACTATATTACCATATTTATCAAATAATATTGCCCTTGAACTAGTAGTTCCTTGGTCTAATGCTATTATATATTTCTTTTCCATAATACTTCTCCTTAAGTTACTTTGTTAACATATTGTTCTTTAAGTAAATATTAGCAATAAAACAAGCCTACTACAATAATTTTAAATAAAGTTATTTTTTAAACAACTTATCTGATATATATTTCATATTCACATTTTTTGTAAGTTATAGGGGTTCCATTTGTTTTATCATTATCAAATTGAACAACTTCAATTTTGTGTTTACCCTCTTTTAAATCATTATCACATATAGTTAACGTAACAGAACTTTCTTTCCCTAGCTTTTCAACTGTATTTAACTTTCCATCTATATATATATAACTTACTCTAGAATCATCAAAGTCTTTTGAGCTAAGTCCAACTTGTCCCAACCCTTTTTTTTCATCTCTATATACAGTAGGAATAGAGCCATCTTCTGAATTTGAAACATGAGTAGTAACTATTATACTACCCTTACCTATATCCCCTTCCACTCCAGATGGGATTGTTTTTTCAACTTCAACTCTATTTTCAACAACTTCCTTAGAACATCCAACAATAAATACCATCATTAAACACAATAAAAATAATAATTTTTTCATTACATCCTCCAAAATCTCAATATTATTACTCTTTAGTGTTCCCAATTTTATACAAAAAAAGCATGAATTAATATATTAATTCATGCTTTTAAAAGAATTATTTTAATAAATAATTATTAACGTAGCATTTTATATTGCCTTTTTTGACAATTATGCAAAGAAAATAACTATTTACTAAAGTTTTATTATGCAGCTTCTAATTCTTCATCTTCGTCTTTTTCTTGTCTAGATTTTATAAATTTAAATACATAATGAACTGCCATACCCACTCCAATAGCAAATACTAAGTCAAATACTACTGTAAATGTAAAAGTTATAAGCAGTACTAAAACATCTGATTTACTTGAAGATAATAGTTCCTTAAAATGAGACCATTCTCCCATATTATATGAAACAATAATAAGTATAGCTGCTAAAGTCGTCATTGGTATTAGCTTTGCGAAAGGCATAAGAATAACCATTATAAGTAATAATGTTATAGCATGTACCATTCCTGATATAGGGCTTCTACCTCCATTTTTTACGTTTGCAGCAGTTCTTGCTATAGCTCCAGTTGCAGGAATTCCTCCAAATAAAGAAGATGCTATATTTCCTAACCCTTGTGCTACAAGTTCCATATTTGAATCATGTTTATCATCTATCATATTATCTGAAACTACACAAGAAAGTAGTGATTCTATAGCTCCTAATAGTGCAATTGTAAGTGCTGGATTTATTAAGTTTATAATTGTTTTTACATCCATATGTGGTATTTGTGGCTTAGGTATTGAAGATGATATTTCACTAAATCTAGTACCTATTGTGTCTGTTGGTAAGTTTAATAAATTTACAGCTAATGTAGAAACTATTAGCGCTATTATTGAAGCTGGAACCTTTTTATTTACCTTAGGCCAGTAAATTAAAATTAAAACACAAGATAGACCTATTAGAAATGATGCTATATCAAAAGTAGATATGTTTTGTATATAGCTTTCAACTTTGCCTATAAACTCTGCTGGCACATCCTCTATTTTAAATCCAAAAAAATCTTTTAATTGAGTTGTAAGTAATGTTACTGCTATTCCGCTCGTAAATCCTACTGTAATTGTTTGTGGTACATATTTTATTAAAGATCCAAATCTAAGTAGTCCCATAACTACTAATATAATTCCTGCCATCATTGTAGATGTTATAAGTCCAGTTATTCCATAAGTTTTAACTACTCCATAAACAATTACAACAAATGCTCCTGTAGGTCCTCCTATTTGAACCTTACTACCACCTAGAAGAGAAATTACAAACCCTGCAAATATAGCAGTTATAAGACCTTTCTCTGGTGATACTCCTGAAGATATAGCTAATGCTATCGAAAGTGGTAAAGCTATTATAGCAACTATTATACCTGCTATTATATCTTTTCCAACTTGATCTTTAGTAAGCTCATTATCTTTCATCATTTTAAATAACTTTGGTGACACGAAAACACTTCCTTCCAAAACTAAATATTGCAACATTTAATATATTAATCCTATTTTTTGATAAAGTCCATACATAATTTTTAAAATTTGTGTTAAAAACAAAAAAGATACTCCGCAATCGAAGTATCTTTCATATTCCTTAAATTTCGTTCAGTTTTTGAAGTAATTCTTCTAAATCTATATCATGTATATATGCAGCTTGTTCTAAAGTTTCCATTTGTGCTGAAGGACATCCTAAACATCCCATTTCATAAGACATTAAAACATTTACTGAATTTGGTTTTTTATTAATTAAATCTCCTATTAAGGTATTTTTATCTATTTTCATTTTAAATTCTCCTTTAATAATAGTTCGTATTTTTCTAATTTTATTACATCTTAATATTATAATATTTTTAAACTTTTTTCCGTAACATACGTTACATTTTTAATTTTTTTGTTAATAATTAAAAGCATGAAAATCTTTATTATGGTAAAATTTTATTTTACATTAAAATTTTACATTCCCATTTATTTTCTTTTTAATGTTTTTATGATAAAATATGTTATATATTTATGCTTGCTTGAATATAAATTTAATTGTGAAACTTGTACATACTATAAATATATTTTAAATTTCAAGCATAACTTGTTATCATAATTTAAATTTGAAATAATCTAGGAGGATTAATATGAGCTTAAAAGACAAATTCGCATCATCATACGCTAGATCTAAAACAATGTCTGGCCCTGAAAAAAAAGCTAATGAAATAATGGGGAAATTATTACTTAAAAAGAGTATTATTCCTATGATCATAATGTTAGTTGTTTGGATGACAGGTATATACTTTAAAGTTAATGGTTGGGTATTATTCGGAATCGTACTTGTTATCGCTGTTGGTACTTATTTTTACATCAAAAAACAAGGTGACAAATATCAAAACTTCAAACCTTTTGTTGGAAATTTAATAAGCCTTGAGAAAAAGGGTAAAAAAGAGTATGTAGCTATAATAAAACAAGGTAAAAGAGTTGATAAGCTACAAATAAAATATGGTGGCGAAGAGTTAGAAAAAGTTAAAAAGAACCAATTAGTTCAAATAAGTTATAATAAAGATGAAAAAATTGCAATCGTTGTAACTAAATAATTTTTCAAAGGAAAAGCTTCTACTAAATTAATGTAGAAGCTTTTTTATATTACTCTTTTAATACATACTTTTTATATATTTTAAGCGCATTCGCAAGTTGATCTGGGCAAGATGATTCTCTATTTTTGCATGGAATTTTTTCAAATGCTT
This sequence comes from Paraclostridium bifermentans, assembly GCF_019916025.1. Lineage (NCBI taxonomy): Bacteria > Bacillati > Bacillota > Clostridia > Peptostreptococcales > Peptostreptococcaceae > Paraclostridium > Paraclostridium bifermentans. Next base: position 2,385,730 of record NZ_CP079737.1, read on the forward strand.
CTATAATTTCATCAATATTCTTTCCTTCAATCAAATTTTTAATTCCTATTAAATTCCCTGCACAACCCCCTTCAAATATTACATCTTTTAACATGTCTCCTTCTATGTCTAATAAAATTGATTTTGAACAAACACCACTAGTATAATATCTATACATACACATCACCTTATTTTAATATTTTATACATATTTATTTATAAACATTATAATTTATGAGGATTTTAAATATTTTTTTATAATTTATATTTTATATATATCAATTAGTAGTTATAATTATAATAATAGCTATATTTGCTCTGAATATATTAGATAGATTGTGTATATAATCTATTAGATTATCTTTTAGGATGTGATACTTATGAGTGATGTGTTAAAAGAAAACAAACTAAACTTATTTAATAATTTATTTAAATTTTTATTTCTTATGTTTTGGGTTATGTTTTGGTTTATAGGAATAATCCTTACAGATTATAAATTTAATAAAATAGCAATATACTTTTTTATTGCATATAGTTCAGTTTGTATAATATATATTATTAGTTATGTAATTTATATGAAAGCTTCAAATAATTTTGAAAAAAAGATAGAAATTTTTTATAAAATTTCAACGCTTTTATCATTTATTTTCTCCACATTAAGTTACTATATATTCCCTATTAGTATTATGTGGTTTTTAATTAAGCTATCATTATTATTTACATATATGTATATTTCTATATTAAAAGTTTATAAATACAAACTTGAAGAAGGCGTTGTTGGTATACTAGCATCTGCTTTAATGCTATTTATGTTTCTTAGATACTAAAATTATTAGTTTTTTGAAATATTAGACATATTTAGTATTTTTTGATATTATTTATCTTAGTAGTAAAATACTATTAATAATCAAATAAAAAGGAGTTATTATAATGGAAAGAACAGTTTTAGCCACTATCGGTGAAAAAGAAATAACTAATATTGATATCGAGAATGCTTTAAAAAGCTTAGACCCATACCAAGCTATGCAATTTAATACAGAAGAAGGTAAAAAAAGATTACTAGAAGATTTAGTAAATCAAGAGTTATTCTACCTTGAAGCTAAAGACGAAAATTTACATAATGACGAAAATTTCAAAGCTGAAATGAAAAGAATAGAAGAAAATATGTTAAAACAATATTCTATAAATAAAGTTTTAGCATCTGTTAAATTAACTGATGAAGAAATAGCTAACTTCTATGAAGCTAACAAAACTAAATTTGTTAAGCCTGAAACAGCATCTGCTAAACACATATTAGTTGATACTGAAGAATTAGCTAATGACTTATTAAACAAAATAAATAGTAATGAAATATCATTCGAAGAAGCAGCTAGAGAGCATTCTTCTTGCCCATCTAAAGATGCTGATGGAGATTTAGGTACTTTCCCTAGAGGACAAATGGTTCCTGAGTTCGAAGAAGCTGTATTTAATATGAATAGAGGCGACGTACAAGGTCCAGTTAAAACTCAATTCGGATATCACTTAATAAAAGTAGAAGATAGACACGAAGGTGGTCAATCTGAACTTGATGAAGTTAAGGAAGAAATAGCTAAAAGCTTAATGTACCAAAAACAAAATGAAGTTTACTCTTCAAAAATAAATGACTTAAAAACTAAGTATAATAATTTAGTAAAATTAAACGACTAATAAAAAAAGATAACTAATGGCTAAACATTAGTTATCTTTTTTATGATTTTATCTTTTTATAGCAATATTCAATTATATCTCTTCTTTTAATTATCCCAATAAAAATATTTTGGTCATCTATAACTGGCACAAAGTTTTGGTTCATAGATTTAGATATCAAATCTTCTATATTTGCATTTATAGATACAGGTTTATTGTCCATTCTTCTTTTTACATCACATACATATACATCTTCTATGGCTTTTAATTCTAAATTCAAATCATTCTTTAGATACCATAGTAAGTCCCCCTCTGTAATAGTTCCTACATACGCACCTTCACGATTTATAATAGGTATAGCAGAATATCTATGATACTCCATCTTCTCTAATGCCTGTCTCATTGTATAGTCATCATATATATATGCTACTTCACTTTTGGGTGTTATAAAAAATAGTATATTCAAATACTACACCTCCTATTAAGTAGTATAAACTAAAAAATACATCTATCCATATTTTATCATATATTTAATAAGATTTGAATAAATTAGATTTTATTTCTAATTAAAAAATTTGCTTTGCTTGCTCGGATTTTTAATGTTTTAATAATAAAAAAGCTATTTTTATTTAAATAAAAATAGCTTTTTATTATTAATAATTAACTTTTATTAAATGGAACTTTATTGCTTTATCACTCCAACCTAAATCCCAAGGCACTAATAATCTATCAGTGTTGTGACATGTTACAAGTGGATATCCTTTAGAATCTACTCCAGTAACAGTGGATACATGTGTTATTCTTCCATTTTTTTCATAAGCAACTATATCGCCAGGAGTCATGCTATATGCTAGCTTGTACACTTCTTCGTACGAACCTTTTCCTATTAATGATCCTCTTCCACTATATACCAAATAATTTTTAAATCCTTGGGCATTTACCCAAGCTTTGGTCCCTTCTGTTCCTTCGTAATTCCATGTTCCATTTTTCTTGAATCTTCCACTTTCAAACATAATTTGAGATGCATAGTTTGCACAATCTCCTCCATCGGGATTGAAATCTTTATATTTTGAGTTAAATTTCATTCCATGCTCTTCATCTGCGGCAGCTCCACAATATTTATGTGCATAGTCAATTGCTTTAATCTGTTCAGTGGTTAAGTTTGCATCCTTCTTTTCTTGAGCCAATATATAATTTCTAATATCATCTGATTTTATGTTATCTAGATGAAGAGAATCTGCAAATGGGTCAGTATACCATTCTTTTGTAATTATATATTCATTATCTACAATTCTCATATTAAGATAATGATATGTTCCTATCCTAAACATATTTTTCATATCTGGTTGATTCTCATAAGAATAATTGTATTCAGTAGATACAGAACATATAATTCCATATAAATTTTCCTCTTTTTCTTTTACTTTACTAATTTTAACTCTAGTTTTTATATCATTAAATTTAACACCTTGCTTATATGACCAGTTTTCTAAATATTTCATTTTAGTCACTTCTTGTTCATATGCCCATAATCCAAATTTATGATTTACATCATATAATTTTTTCAAAACATCATCATTTTTAGTCAATATAGCCTCATTTCTATGATCAAACAAATTTTCAAGTAAAAGTTGAAATTGTTCTTTTTCTGGATCTTTATTAGCTTTTACAATTTCATTTCCTCTTATAAATGCATTCAACTTTAGTTCATTTTTATTGTTTAAAATAATTGTAGTAATAATACAAATTCCTGCTAATACTAATATTCTCCTTAGTTTTTTGCCTTTTGTATTTTTTATGTTCAAGTTTGTTCCTCCTATCAAATAATAGACTTTATCTTAAGAATATAGAGTATTTCAAAGCTAACATAATATTTTATATAGTTTTTACATTTTTTTAGCCAAATATAATTAAATTTATGGTATAATTGTCTAACATTAAATTAAAGGAAAGAGGTGCTCAGTTGCTAACAAAAATGAAACTGTCTAAAGTAAATAATGTTCTTACTAATAATATATATGCAAATTTTCGTTTTTTAAGTGAGGAAAATTTTGGTGATGTCTCAAAACTCTACGAAGAAGTGAGTAATTCTATGGATAATAAAAATTGGTTAAAAAGTAGAGATCATGCCGGATTAAAAAAAACCGTCGATAATGGTGGTTTTATAATTGGTTGTTATGTAGGTTTAGATCTTATTGCTTGTGCTCTTTGTGATGTCCCTAGCATAAAGGATTTAGAACTTTTATCTTCTTTAGGAGTTTCTGTTGAAGACTTTAAAAGCACTTATATATCAGGTTTTGTTATGGTTCATCCTATGTACAGAGGAAATTCGCTTCAAAGTAAATTACTTGATTTAAGAATAGATATAGCTAAATCTCAACGTAAAAAATATATATTAACAGTAGCTGCTGTAGATAATATTCACAGCATAAACAATATTTTAAATAAAGGATTTGAATTCAAAACTCAACAAGAAAATGAATATGGAATTTTAAGAAACATATTCTTAAAAGATTTATTCCCTTGTGATGAAAATGAAAATTTCATAGATAACAACATTATGACTGATGTAATATAAAAGAGACCTTTGAAATAAAGGTCTCTTTTTCCACGTTGTAAGGTTCTTATATGTCTTTGTACTTCATAGTATATATTATTCATAATTGTTAATTTTGCTACACTTTAATTTAAAAGATAAGTAACACTTATTATTTATTTTTATAATATATTATTAAGTTAGTTTATACTTTTCAAGGGGGTATTTTATGAATATTAATGATAAGGCAAAAGATTTAGCATTGTGCATAAGAAATACTAGTGAGTTTAAAACTATGAATAAAGCAAAGAAAGATCTTGATAGAAATTCAACTTTAAGAAAACAATTTGATGAATATGTAAAAAAGAAAAACCTTATATATTCTAGATATAAGATAGAGGATGCATCAAAAAAAATAAGTCAATTAAATAGAGATTATGATAAATTTTTTAATCATCCTCTAGTTTCTAATTATATGAATGCAAATAGAAATTTTAATACGATGATGGAAAACTTATATAAACAAATAGAATCTGAATTAACTAAATAAAAAAATAAAAGAGACGATTACGTCTCTTTTATTTTTCAAAGTGTTGATAGTCTTTTAAATTAGACCATTCTCCACCCCATGTCCACCCTCTTTTAGTAAAGGCATTATAGCATGCATCACCCTTTTTTATCATTCCCTTAATATTTTCATTTCTTTCTATGTAATCTTGACCTTTCTTAGGGCTTACAACTCCATTTTTGACCATAGGATTAATAAGAGGATTTATATCTATAGCTAATCCTTTTGAATGGTTTGATAATACTTTTGATCCGTCTACAACCCTATAACAAAACGAAGATGTATTATTATTGGACATAGATAATTCATCATCTGCACCATAATTATCAATTATACTTACTTTTTCTATAGGATACTTATTTTCATAAAGTTCTTTAAATATATCTATAACTTCTTTCGATACCTTTTTACTAACTACCATATCTCCTATGTGTGGCTTATTATCAAATCCATAATATGTTATTTTTAAATAATCCAAAGAATCTTTATCAACAGAATCTTTATCAGGAATAGAGTTCCCAATCATCTTTCCATATATATTATCTGGAATATTTTGAACTTCAAATAAAGGTTTAAATTCTTCTTTCTCTATTTTTTTAGTTACTTTTTCCTCATTAGATTCTTTCTTTTCATTAAATGTATTACACCCAATACATGCTAAAATCACGCAACTAATTGTAGCTACGTATAAAATTTTTTTTAAAAACATTATAACTTTTCCTTTCTTTACTTAAAATTAACTATACATATATACTATTATTTTACGCCAAAAAAATCAAAGCTCATAGCTAATAACTATGAGCTTTGATTTTTTTATTTAATTAATCCTCTAAATTATACATCATATTGTTCATCATATTTTGCATATACATATAATAGTTCATCCACATATCTTGCATTTCTTCCATTCCCATATTTTCCATATACATATATGGCTCATCCATTGATGGATATTTATTTGCAAACTCACCCATATATTGCATTGGTTCCATATTATATATAGGATTTATATATAATCCAGTTTCCTCTTCTTTGATTAACATTATATCGTCTAAATTACAATATTCGTCATCATTTTGATTATTGTTGTGTCCATTGCAGAAGTTAAATTCACATCCACATGATTGTTTCACTTCTTTTTTAGGTTTACAATAAGTTGGACTTACATATTTAGGTTCGCATGTACAACTTGGTTTTTCTTCTTTACATGTGTTAATTGGTTTACATGATTTTTCTTCTTTGCATGTATGAATTGTTTTGCATGGCTTACATGATTTCTTTTCTTTACATGGTTCTTCTATTCCTAAATCCACGTAGCAAGATTTTTTCGGCTTACAGTCTTCCATTTCATAACATCCTGCAATTTTTTCTTGGCATTTTTTCATCATATCTTCACATTTTTTAGATTTACCTTCGTATTCTTTTATCTTTTCTCCAGCAACTTTGTAGCACTTCATAGCCTTTTCATCACACTTCATAGCTTGAGAATATAGACATTTTGCTTGTTCATTTACATTTTGAGATTTTTCATATAAGCATTTCGCTTTTTCACAGTATTGTTCTGCTTCATCTCCTGCTTGCTCTGCTTCTTTGTATAAACATTTCGCTCTTGCACAAAGGTCTTCCGATTTACATAAAAGTTGATTTGCTTGTTTTCTAAGTTTCTCAGCTTCTGTTTCATTGTCCATAGACTCTTTAGCTAATTTTTTAGCTTTAGCTTCTAACGCTTTAGCTTTTTTATCAAATTCTTTAGCTTCTTCATATGACTCTACAGCCAAGCATTCACAATCTAAAGCTTTTTTAAATAATCTCTCAGCTTCTTGTGCTAACTTAACACAGGTATCATCAAATTTTATTTCACAGTCATCACATGGCCCTGGAGGACAGCAAGTTGGTTCTAATTTTTTTACCGGTTCACATTTTTTATAAACTGGTTTTTTACATGGTTCACAGTAGCTTTCTTTTTCTTTTTTTGGATTGCAACCTATATTTGCAGAACAGCTATTATAGCATTTTTTCTTTTTTCTCATTGTACTCATAGCTAGTCAAAACCCCTTTGTTGTATTTTATTTTAACTAAGCAAATTAATATGCTTAATACTAATTATATGAAAGTATCTTTGTGTGGTTACTAATAATGTCTAAAATATATACAAAAATTACCTTTAAATTTATTTTTTTCTTACTATAAATTTTCTTTTATTACATAAGATATATATGAATTAAAATTTATATCAAAACACTAAATTATAGTTGATTGGAGTGATTAATTTGAATAATAACAAAATAAATAATGAAAACATTAATAATCAAATTGATGATTATACTAAAAAAGGACAAGAGTATATAGAAAAGGCTGAACAAAAAGCTAATGAACTTTTGTCAAAAGCTAATGGTGTTGCACATGATGTGGTTGATAAAACAAATGACATGGCTGAAGATATGGAAAATGTAGTAAAAAAAAAGACAACTATGAGTCTAAAGTAGACTATCCTTATGATGAATGTTGCTGTGGTACAAATTTTGAGTGTTTTGATGAATCAAAAACTACAGTTGACTATATAAAGGATTATGCTAAAGAACATCCTGTAATGACAGCTACAGCAGTTTCTGCTACAGTTTTAACAGGACTTAGCTTAGTTAGTCCAAAAACAAGAAAAGTAACTGTACCTGTTGCTAAATATGCAGTTAAGCAACAAGCAAAATTCACATTAGGAGTTGGAATGTTAGCTATGGCTACTTACTTATCAAGTAAATCTGACTTTAACTCTTATAACTAATAAAAAAGGAGCTTTTAAAGCTCCTTTTATTTTAAATATTTCTAATATTTATTATTTGTGATTTTATATCTACATTATATTTATTTTGATTTTCTTCATTTTGTTTTATAGTTCCATTAAATTTTTTCATAGGTTCCTGATTATTATCTTGTTCATCTTCAAATGATATATTCTCAGAGGCATCTAAATTAAATTCTATATTATATTTATCCGTAGGTAAATCTAAATACGTCATCCCATTTTTATTGTCTATATTTAATTTTTTTGCAATAGGAACTGTAGATTCTATGTTTATACTAGGTGAATATTTTGTTGCTATTATATTAAATGTTTCTGGTATAAAGTTTTCTATATTTTCAATAAATACATCATCAGGCATAGATTGTAAATATACTCCTGCAGTAGTACTTATATTTATATTCTTTATTCCTAATATTTCACTAGCTTTTAGATTTATATCTCCATTTGAACTTATAGTTAAGTTCTCTAAACTTTTAACTTCTTTTGGTAATGTTATTTGACTGTATTCAGTTGAAAAAGTTACTCTTTCATTTAATACATCCTTATCCGTTATAATTAGATCTCCATATCTAGTTTTCGCTTGTATATCTACATTATTTGGAACATACACAATTATTTTATTTGAACCTAGGTTCATCATATTTATTACAGCATCACCAAATCCCTGAACTTCCAAATCTATATGTCTATTTTCTTCATTCTGTTTTATATCAAATCTGTTTTCTTTGTTATCTATAGTTAGTGTATTATTATTTAAAATACCTACTTGAACAATTTTAAGTTTGTCAGAGTTACTTTTTTTAACTTCTACATTTATGTTCTTAGTGTCTATGTCTAATTGTTTTATGTCAACTTTCTTTTCATATATTGTAACTTTTTCACTTGCTTTTTTTGCACATTCATTTATATAGTTAGTTGCAAATGGTACTGCAGCTATCGATGATGATATAGTACCTATAATTCCTATAGCAATCAATATAACTGCAAATATAGTTATTTTTTTATTCATCTATATCATCTCCTTTATAATTTATTTTGTTTTCTTTTGCATGTATATATTTTTTCTTATTTCTTAACCAGTTTATATATTGCTTATATATTTTTTTTCCTAACTTCATAATATATAAATAAACCTGTATTACTAATATATCAAGCCCTATAATTCCTATACTAGAAAATACTATAAGTGCAGCTACAGAGCTGTCCAGTCCAAGCAATGGTCCTGAAGTTCCTAATAACGCAATAAATGCTATGTTTAATGCCCCAATAGTTAATCCTGCACTTGCCATCATTAATATAAATAAAACCCAAATACACATTAATCCAAAACTCAAACAAGCTAGTAGTACTTTTATAAGTTTAGTTGATAATCCCTCATCATCATTTTTTAAATTTGGAGTTAACTTATTATTTATAACATCTTTAGTTTTATAGTAACTGTCTTTTAATCTTATTTTGACTTTGTTTACACCGTCATAAAATTTATCAAATTTTTTGTTACTATTATTAATTTTGCTTTCTTTCATCTCTCCTACTAAATCTCTAACTATAGATTTAGGTGATCCTAAGGATTCTATAATTTGTAAGTCACTTTTTCCTTCTATTTCTCCATCTATAAAGTATTCTTCATAATCTCTTAATATATCATTGACCTCATCATCAGAAAAGTGATTAGATAAATAGTCTTTTAATATTTCTAAAAATTCTCTTTTATTCAACCTTAATACCTCCTTAATCTAAATTAATAAGATAATCTACTGCGTTGGTAAAGTTTTTCCATTCTTTTATAAGACTTATTAAATTTTCTTTACCTAACCCCGTTATCTTATAATACTTTCTAGCTGGCCCTTCATTTGATTCTAATATATATGTCTCAAAATACCCTTCTTTAGTCAAACGTCTAAGTAAAGGATATATAGTTCCTTCATTCACTTCTATAACCTTAGAAATGTTTTGAACTATTTCATATCCATACATATCTTTTTTAGATATAAGAGCTAGAACACATATCTCTAAAACACCTTTTTTGAATTGTGTATTCATTTACTCCATCCTTTCTATAAAAATAACTACTATGCTTTATATAGTACCTTGTTTAATCATCGTCATAACCATATGATAGCACACTACTGTGCGCTACACAATACCTTGTTAAATTTTTTATTCACCTCCCCTCGATCTCTCTAACTAAAAAAGTCGTACTTTATCACAAAGTTTAAGTGCACTATCTAAATTTAACCGACATTTACAGGCATATTTTTAAGCCTGTATGGAGGAAATTTAGATAGTGCACTAATTAAAGCTTGTGAAAAGTACGACTTTTTAGCTTTTATTATTTAACGTATTCTGTTACTAATTTTATAGTTTCTATAATAGACTCTAAGTTAGTTCTTTCATATCCATGAGATGCAAATATTCCAGCACCTATTAAAGCTGTTTTAACATCATATCCAGCTTTTAACATAGCTCCTGCATCTGATCCGTAATTAGGATAAGTATCAACTTTATATCCTATATTATTATCTTTAGCAATTTGGATAAGTCTGTTTGTTAATTCATAATCATATGGTCCACCTGAATCTTTTGCACATATACATACATCGTACTCAGTTGAGTTTTGGCCTTCTCCTGGGCATCCCATATCTATAGCTATAAATTCTTTAGTTTTTTCTGGTACAGCTGCTGATGATCCATGTCCAACCTCTTCATAATTACTGAAGAAAAAGTTTACAGTATGTTTTGGTTTTATTCCAACAAGCTTTAGATACTCTATAACATATAAAGCTGCTGCAACTGAAGCTTTATCGTCTAGATGTCTAGATTTTACAAATCCAGAATCAGTTATTTTAACTCTAGGATCAAAAGATATAAAATCTCCTACTTCTATTCCTAGCTCTTGAGTATCTTCTTTAGAACAAACTTGCTCATCTATAACAACTTCATAGTTAGCAGGAACTCTTGGAAGTTCTCTACAGTCAGAGTGTATATGCACAGATGGTTTTATAGTTTGAATAGTACCTTCATAAACCGTTCCACCTCTTGTATGTATTTTACAACATTCACCCTCAACTGAAGTCATCATATATCCACCAACTTGAGTTAACGCCAATCTTCCATTTGCTTTAACTTCTTTTACCATTGCCCCTAATGTATCTACATGGCAAGATAAAGTCTTTTGATATTCATCGTCATCGCCTTTTATTGTAGCAACTACAGCACCCTTATTTGTTACTTTATAATCAACATTTAAAGTTTTTAAAACTCCTGTTATATACTCCATTATATTTTGAGTATAACCAGATGGACTTGGTATATTTAACACTTCCGTTAAATATTTTTTTACTAACTCAGATTTATATTCCATAACCTAAACCTCCCTATTTTTATAAGTTTCCTATAATTAAATAGTAAAATAAATAAATTATTGTCAGAGATATTAATATTTTTTCTATTCCAATTACTAAAAGTTCCATTTTTTTAATTGGAATATCAGTACTATCTACATATACCATATTAGTACTAATTGATATCGTTTGCACTATAGATATTATAAATATTATAAGACCAGATATATCTTTTATATCATTATTTATAAGTTCTATATACCTTCCTCCATTAAACATGCCTAAACATAAAGCTTCGTTTATTTGAACTTTTGATGGCAAATTAAACATTTCTATAATTGGATAAGTAATTTCACCTATAGTGTCAATCAATCCTGTATTATTTATTAAAAACTCTCCTACAAATATAATTATAACTAAATTGGGTAATATTGTCATAATTATATTAAATGATTCTTTAAAATTTTCAAACATGTAAAATATTAAAGAATCATTTTTTTTAGTAGATACATGTCTCCTTATTGCATTTTTAAACTTATCCTTTTTAAAACTACATTCTTTGTAAGAACTTTTGTATAAATAAGATTTTTTCTTAACTTTTAAAGGCCATATCCTACACATTAAAAAGTTAACAACTAAGGATAAATTTATAACCATAAAAATAGTAAATGCTACAGACTTTAAGCTTAATTCATCTGCTAAATAGTAACAATTTAAAATGCTAGTAAAAGAAAAACAAGAAATCATTATGCACGCTTCACTTTGTCTAAGTTTTCCTTTTTTATATAGATGGCTAGTCATAAACATCCCACTAAATATATCTACAAATAAATACACTAATATATTTAATACACATTTTCCACTTAGTTTAAAAGCTTTTTTAGTGTATTTTTGAAAATATGCTTCAAAAATTTCTAATAGACCATACTCTGTTATAAGAGGTAAAAAGAAAGAACTTATTGATAGAATAATCACTGATTTAAACAAAAAATCTCTCATAAATAGTAAACTGCTATTATTATATGCCCTAAATTCAATTTTAGAAAAAATTATAAGTATGAATAATATACTTATAGGTTTTATGCACTTTATTATATTACTAAGTGCATCATATTCCTTTTCTTTGTGTTTAATTATAGGTAATACAGATCCTATAGATACCATTATAAATAAATACAACTTAATTAATTCTATATACCTAGATTGAATAAAAAAGTATAAATGATATATAATTGTATTTGTAGAACCTTTTAAATTTATCGGCAAAAAAAATATAAAAATACCACAAATTGAATATATTACTATTCTAAACGAATCCATTAATTCAAAATTTTTATATTCATTGCTTTTTTCTTTTGTATCAATTCCTTCCATCCATTACCTCCATACATATAATATATAATTGATTTAATATTTATATAAATGTATAATACTATCATTAATTAAATTTTAAAAAAGAGGTGATATATTGAATAACACCAAAAAAACAATATTGATTCTTACCGCTCAATTTGGAGCCGGACATATAAGTGCAGCTAATGCTATTAAAGAATACATACTTGAAGAACAGCCTTCATATAAAGTTGTTATACAAAACTTTATAAGTGCAAGTGTTCCAAAAATGAATAAGCCACTTGTTAAACTTTATGAAGCTAATACAAAATATACTCCTGGACTATACAATTATTATTACTATTTAAAAAAATCATTTGACTCTAGACATGATATAGCTTATAAAATGTATACTCCAAAATTATCACAGTATATAATGGAAACTAATCCAGATCTTATAATTTCAACGTTTCCTATGGCTTGCACTTGTGTTGATTATTTTAAAACTAAAAATCCTGAGTTTAATGTTCCAACTATTACAGTAGTTACTGACGTTGTCGATAGTCTTGAATGGATTTATCCAACTACTAATATGTATTTTGTAGCTTCTCATGAGATAAAAAATAGATACGTTCAAAAAGGCATAAATCCTAATATAGTTAAAGTAACTGGGGTTCCTGTAAAAAAAGAATTTGAGCATAACTCAGAACAAAATTCATCTCAAAAACATAAGCTACTTATAGTTGGTGGTGGTAGAGGTTTATTTGATATGGAAGATGATTTTTTTTACTACATAGATGATTTATTAGACTTAAATGGAGATGCATTAGAAGTCACTATAGTGTGTGGTAAAAATCAAAAACTTTACGATAAATTAACTGAAAAAAAACCTCTTAAAAACATTAATGTTTTAGGATTCGTAACAAATATGCCATGTCTATTGAAAGAACATACATTATTGATAACAAAACCTGGTGGTGCAACTTTATTTGAAGCTATAAAAAGTGAAATTCCAGTAGTTGTGATGCTTCCTAAAGTTGGACAAGAGATAGAAAATGCCCGATTTATAATAGATAAAGGTATCGGCATTGTATATAACGATGAGGATGACTTAAAAAACTTATTAGATGCTTTAGTTGATAAAAGATTAAACGATCGAATAAACTTCATGTTAGACAATATAATTAATTTTAAAAATTCTATAGATTATAATAAAATTGCATCTTTTGTTACACAATTAATAGGGACTTTATAAAATAGTCCCTTATTTATTAATATTTTTGTATTTATTAATATTTATTATCTTTGATTCATTTGTAACAAATTTAATATTTTTTATATTACTTTTAGTTAATATATATTTTGTGTTCTTTATAAATTTAGAAATTAGCACAGCTTCTCCTATAAAAAATATAATACATATTGAAGCTTCAATGTTTAAATTATTCAAATATCCTGTTTTTCCTAAGCTAAATACTGAATGAGATTTTACTAAAATTAATATTAATATATGGATAATTACAATTGATGTAAGCTTATAAAATTCTTTATATAAGTTATTTTTTTTGATTGAGTTAATGATTTGAATTTGACTGAAATTAAGGATTTTCAATATATCTATGTATATCTGTTTAAATATATTTCTATCTACTAAGTTTAATATCACTATAACTATAGAAACAATTATTAAACAATATATATTATATATATATATATGATAAGGCTCATTTAATCCTATCTTTAAAGATTGCATAAAGGTGTATCCAATTGAAAAAAACAAACCTGAAAAATTAAATCTAAACTGATTGTATTTAATGATCATAGAGTATGCAATTAAAATCATAGTAGTCGTCATAAGAGAATATATTTTAGATTCTCCTTTAAATATAGAAAATAGAACAACCGGAGCAATAAAATATACCAAGGCATCTCCTATAAGCCTTTTTTTCATAAATCCACCTCCATTTTATTGAATATTTCAAATCTTCCTATAATTTCCCTCTATATAAAATAAATTCTATTAAACTACTTTTTCTCCTCCTTTTCCATAGTTTTTATTCACAAAAATAAAGACTATCTAACGAAAGTTATATGGATCATATTACTTTACCTAGATAGCCTTTATTTTTTATGCTACTTTTTCAGTTTTTGAATTTTCATTTTTATCATCTTCTAATAAACCTAATTTTTTAGCTAATATCTTTGTAGTACTAGCTTGTACTATTAATGTTATTAAAATCGTCATAAATACAACTGATGAAATTATTTGATAACCTGGAAGTTGCATAGATACAATTATTCCTGATAGAGCCGCTGGTATAACCCCTGTTTCTCTTACCCACATCATAAATAACTTATCTTTAAAATTCCATTTAGCTTGTCTATCAAATAATGTACATATTAAAACTACTAATGGTCTTGCTACAAACATTAAAACTAAAACTACTAATAATGAAGGTAACCAGTATTGTGCTAGTGCAGATAAATCTACATGAGTTCCTAAGACTATAAATATAGCCATTCTACATAATGCTCCTACACTCTCTCTAAAGCAATGTTCTGCATGAAAATCAATATCTGGTACCCATAGTCCGAATAATTTTCTATTTCCTGCTATAAGTCCTGCTATAAATACAGCCATATATCCACTTCCATGTAACTTAGTAGCTATTTCATAAGCTAATGCAACCTTTAAAACAGAAATTATTGGTGCATATGAGTGGAATACACCCCATTTTTTGTCTGACACTAAAAGTGAAAATAATAAACCTATAACAACTCCAACTGCTAACCCTACTACTACTGAAATTAATAATTCCTTTGCACTTTCACCAAGTGAAAATGATCCTGATGTTATAACTGCTAATAAAGTACTTACTAGTATTGCTCCTACTGCATCATTAAATGCTGATTCACTTACTACTGTTTGCTTAATTTTATCTTTTATTGCAACTTGCTTAAATACTGGTATAAGTGCTGCTGGGTCTGTAGATGCTATTACTGCACCTATAAGTAAAGCCGTCATAATTGATACTGGGAAAATCTTACTAGTTGCTAATCCAACTACAACCGTAGATATTACAACTCCTAAAGTTGAAAGTAAACCTACACTAATTTTAACTTTATTTAAAACTTTTAAATTTATCTCTCTACCGCCTTCATATAATATAAATGCCGATCCGAAAGTCAGTATAAGATTATTTTCTATTGGAAAAGCTTCTATACTTATTATATTTAAAACAGCTGGTCCTATTATTATTCCTGCTATTAAATATAAAATTACATCGGGTAATTTTAGTATTTCACTTAATTTACCTAATACTATACCTGTTACTACTACTACTGAAAATATAAACAATAGATTGTTGGTAGCAATTGCCTCCATTGTATTTTCCATACTGTTCACCCCATTCTTTCCATTAATTAGATTTCTAACTGTTTCCTTATCAAACAATTAATAATTATAGTACTCTTGAAATATAAAGTCAATTACTTAATAATTTTTCATTATATTTCAAAAACTCAAACAATTACCTTCAAAACCTTTTTATTTTAATTTTTATTAAATAATTGGTAATACCAATTTCAAGAATAAAATAAATTCACTAAAATTCTTTCTTTATTAAATCAAACAATAAAAAAGCTTATATAATAAACTTTTAATTTTTTATCATATAAGCATTTAATTTCAATAGTTTTTTAATTTTTATCTAGAAGTTATATCTAAAGGATTTTTTAACTCTCCATTTATCGTTACTTCAAAATGAACATGATTACCTGTTGATCGTCCTGTTGAACCTACCTTAGCAATAGGTTGACCTTTATATACTAAATCACCCTCGTTGACTATATTTTGACTATTATGTCCATATATAGAAGTTTTTCCATCAAAATGTTTTATAGCCACTACATTTCCATATCCATTTTGAATACCTGAAAAACTTACAACCCCATAGTCAGTAGCTAATACTTCAGTTCCATAATCAGCAGGTATATCTACACCCTTATGAAGTTTTCTTTCTTTAGTTATAGGATGAATTCTATAGCCAAAAGGAGAACTCAACTCTGTAAATCCTGGAACAGGCCAAGATCCATAATTTACTTTTCCATTCATTTCATTTTTTAAATTATTTTCTTGGTTTTCTAAATTTTTAACTTGATCATTTAAAGGTAATTTCGACGCCTCTAAAGCTTTTATTTCTGACTCTACAGAATTTTTCAATAAATCTTCATTGTCTTTTAAGCTCTTTTCATCATCAACAAAGTTTAATTGAACAACTTCCACATCACTAGATTCTTTTTGAATTAACTTTTTTTCTTCTATAGATTTATCTATATCTGAAATTTTTTCATTGATATTTCTTTGTTCAATTTTTAAGTTGTATATATCTTTTACAATTTGTTCACCTGATGAATTTTCAGTTTCTGCTCCATATATATTAAGTGTACTCATAGTCGTTATTAAACCTACAGCCATTAATATTTTAAAACTCTTAATCATACTTTTTCCTCCTTCTTAATAACTATTTCTTAATATAGACAAGTTAAATATAAATTATTCAAAATTTAACTTAATATCAATCACAATGGACAATCAAGTTTAATAAAATAATATAAACTATTTGTTTAAACCTATTAATTTATTTAAAAAGGGGAAGATAATATGATTAAAAATCAAGAGGTTATCTTTGGAATTATATCTGCTATATTCATAATAATATATTCTGCATCATACATACTTTCTGATATATATTTGATAGTCAACTCTAGAACTTTAAAATCAAATATAAATAAAGTACTCCCTACTCTTAGCAAACTAAATACACCTTCACTAATACTATCACTTGCATGTTTAATACCTCATATTTATACATTAAAATCTAATTTTTCTATATTTGATAGTAGTTCTATGTTATTATTTGTATTGTTTATGGCAACTTGCACAAAGTTAAATTTTTTAAATAAATTAAAAATAAAACAATACTCATCTATAATTGCTTATTTATTAATAGTAAGTTTATCTGTTCATATATTTTTCAGATAAAAATTTCATTCAATATAACAAAGGGATTAAGCTTTGCTTAATCCCTTTCTAAGTTCTAAATAAAAGTAGTTTAATATACTCTTTTATCCAATTGTAAAAACTATTAAAATATGTTTTTTTGATATTGAATATATTTTTGTTGAACTTCTTTCATTTTCTTTTTCATTTCTATTTGAAGATTCGATGCTGTTTCATAATCTTTAATTTCTATAGAATCTTTTATTCTTGTAAATAAAGATTTTTTATTCATTGTATCTTTCATTAAACAATGTTTTATATAGTTTATCTCTTCCCATAATACTTCATCTAAAACGTCCATATCATCATTTATGTGTAATTTTTTTAAACTTCTTATTATATCTATATTATCTTGTATAATTCTATTTTTAAGCTCTTTTTTCCATTTGTCTATAGCCCCTACTTTAAATGAGTCTATTATTTTATCTGAAAATACATTTCCTTGAGTTAATGATTCTAA